>JAFQPV010000233.1 GCA_017411585.1 Clostridia bacterium
CTAATTGAGATGTGGTGTTAAAATCTTCACGAGGATACTTCCACACGAATGTGGTATTATCTCCTTCGTACTTAATTACATCTGCTATTTTAAACATACAAATCCCTCCGTTACTTTTCTATTTCAATGTGTTCAACTGCAAATTCAATACACATCTGTATAACCTCATTCTTATTTCTCTTTGTTAAATCACAAATATCATCAATTCTTTTTATTAAATCAACAGGTAGTCTGGCAGATACAACAGAGCTTTCCCCAACATATTTTTTAGTTGATATAATTAATTTTTTATCAGCCATTTTTAATCACTCCTATAAATTCCAAAATATAATTATTTACATTATACTACATTTGTTTACAAAAGTCAACAATTTGTACGAATTTATTATATATACATTACATCTCCAATTCATCATCAAGTTCTTTCTGTTTTGGTTTGGGATATATCTGCTCTTGTTGTTGCTTCCTGTATGCCTTTAATTTGCGTATGATTGAAGATCGCTCGGCATACAAGTCCTCATGCAAATCCTTGTCGGTTAAGCGTATGCTATCTTTAAAGATATCTCTTGAAAAGTTGTCTTTATAGCCGTGGTCGATTCCTATAATTATAGGTTGATTGTTGTTTGTAAAGTTCATCATAATTTGTTACCTCCAAAATTAATTTTTGGCATAAGAAAAGACGGTCTGCTTAAATTAGCAAACCGCCGTAGCTTATCAATATTATGCTGACTTTTCATCAGTCTGTTTTTGTTCCTTTGCCTGTTGTTCGGCAAGCTCTTTTTGTCTTTGTTCCTCTAATCGCCTTTGTTTCTTTTTCTCGTAGCACTTTTTAGAAGCGATACGGGCTTTTTGTTTGCGAATACGCTCCTTTTCCAAAGCAGCAATTTCTTCGGGAGTAAGCTCTTTGACAAGTTCTTCTGACGGAACTTCAAATCTCCCGATAAATTTCAGATGCACCTCAACCTCTTGTACCCTTTCACCACTTGACTTATCTACTGCGTGGACTTTGATTTTGTCTATCAAGTCATTTACCACCCTTGCAGAAAGCTCCTTGATTTCTGTGTACTGACGGACTATGTTCAGAAAATACTCCACATTATCAACCTGTTCCGCTTCTTGATTTAGTTCATTTTCAAGTGCTTCGGTGGCGGATATAAGTTGTTTTTGCTCCTGTTCATAGTCTGCTGACAGCTTTGCAAAGCGTTTGGGAATAAAAAAGCTTTTCGCTTTCGCACCATAAAATTTGTGCAGAAATACAAAAAGCACCGACCAAGGGCGTGCAACTTAGGGAGAAATCGGTTTTAGCTGGTAATTTACCGAAAACATTTCACAAAAAATCCGCATAATACGCAAGTATAATGCGGATTTTATTGTTTCTCTTTCCGACAAAATTCCCTATCTAAAATTGCCACAGCACCTTAAAAAATAATAGTTTGAATGAAGAACAAGGCAAAATATTGCTTTTTAAGGCGTTTTATCCCTAAGGCGCACGCCCTCAAAGTCGATGCTTTTTCTGGTACACGCACACGCATTCGAACCGTGTTCGCCTGATTCAGAGGGTTCGATGTCGAAATGTTGGTGACTTGGATTACTTCTCTTCTCCGTTTTTTGCAATGTTTTGCAAGTTGTCTTTTTTTGTGTCGCTAAACAATTTGCGACACAATGATTTTTTATTACTCTACAGAAACCTCTACAACTGCCGTTGCGCTGTAGCCATCCTGCTGTGCTCGCACATTTACGGTTGTCTTGCCCACCTTTAAGTATGTAATCTTACCGTCCGGCGAAACGGTAGCAACGGACGCATCTGCGACCTTATAAGTGATTTTTGCATCCGGTCGTAGCGAAAACTCGGTGTTTTTTGCATCTAAGCCCTTGACGGTAAGCTGCATTGTTTCGCCCACTTTTCCAGATGCACCAACCGTGCCGAAATAAGTATTCCAGTAGGAAATATCCTCTTTCTGCTGTGCTTCGGATTCGTAGAAGCGCACCTCTGCATAGGTGTTCCATGTGTTTTGATTATTTCCCTTACAAACAAGCTTGATATATCTTGCCTGCGCATTACCGAGCGGAAGGATGCTCATCCAGTCGCTCGTTGTCGGTGCGCCGCCTTCGTGGATTTTTGTCCAGGTTACACCGTCTATGGATGCCTCTACATCGAAATTATAGGCGCGCTTGTCCTGTGTGACGCCCGCAAAGCCCATGGAGTGCACGTTCTTTACAGCACCGAAATCCATCTGAATCCAGCCTTCACCGTCACACGCCCAGCGATTTGCAGTTTGTGTGTTGATCACGCCGTCCACGATGCCGCGTTTCGGGTAGGATGCAAAACCGGTAGAATCCACCAAATCCTCAACCGGGATAAACGTGTCACGTTCCGGAAGTGCAATACCCGTTCTGGCTACGGTGATGCCATGAATCATCCCAGGGTCTTTGCCGGTCTTTGCATATTCAAACGGATCATTTTCAATTCGGATGTTATATATCTTGCCGTCAATCGTCACTGTTGCCGTTTCACCTATGGCATTTGCCTGCACTGCGGCTACAGTCTCCCCGCCGATGGTTGTTACGCCAATCTGCGGCACAGCTTCACCATTTTTTATATTCAAAACGTAATTTTCACGGTCAAGCGCAAAGAATGTCATATCCTGACCGTTGATGGACACACGGACATTTAACTCCGCAATCATTTTGTTTACTGTTTCTGCACTAAACGGAGCGCTGTTATCTGCAATGATAATCAAACCTCTGTCGTCCCAGTGCACATACTTACCGAGCGCCTCCACGAGTGCGCGAAGGGGGATAAGTGTTCTGGAATTGTAGGTATTTGCCGGTACATCCAAGGTCACTGCCTCGCCGTTGACATACATCAGATTAGAGCCAATCTGCAAGGTGATGTTTTTATCACCGTAGTCGACGGTTACGCTCTGCGTTGCTTCATCCCAGCCGACCTTTGCACCAAAGGATTCGGAAATAAATCTTACCGGGACAAGTGTTCTGCCGTTTTCGGTAAACGGTACAACATCGTAGTTAGCGGTGTCGACATAAGTTTTTTCGCCCTTGGCGATTGCATTCGGGGTGTCGAGCTTTAATACAACGGCGCTGCCTGCCGATGCCACGGTGCTAAGACCGTTATCGTCTGCGCTCCACGCCGCAAGCGGTTCCGCCTGCCACGGCGCAGGAATGCCCTCGCCGTCCTTTAAGCCGACATATTCTACTGCAAAATTCAGATTCTGCACATTTTCCATATGCACATACAGCTTATAACCGGTCTGCGTGTTGAGCACGCCGTCAATCAGACTCTTGCGTTCCATCACGCCGAAGCGCGCGTCTGCCGGCGCTTCCAGCATACGCAAAAGCATTCTTGCGCCGTCGCGCTCTAAAAGCACGCTTCTGCCGTCCTCAGAGATTTTGATATTCGCCTGCGTATTGGCAAACCAATAAAATTCCGACGGCTTTTTCGCCTGCACCTCATCGCGCAGAATCACTCTTCGGCGGTTGTCCGTCATCATCATACCGCGCATTGCAGATGCGTAGTCCGCGCTGGTCTGCGTCATATTCATAATACCGAACGCCGTATTGTCGCTCGAGCCGCTGCGCTCGACGAACGCGCCTGCGCCCGGCGTCTGCTCCGGAGCGGCACTCGGATTGATAATCAAAGTATTGTGCGCCTCTGCACGTTTGTAATATATTTTTTCCTTGGATTCCTTGAGTGCGTAGTTCCCCGCCATATCTTCATCGATAAATCGCACGCCATCCCAGTCGATGACATACGTACCGAGCGAGTAGAACATATGGTCAACGGTTGTATAGCCGCCCTCCATTGCCGCAAAAAGCTCGTTTGTGCTGTCCCAGCTTGAGCGCATAGACATACCGCCCGTTCCTTCGGCCGAGTCGTAGAAGCGGTCAAGGGTGAAAGTGCCCGGTGCGACACTTGCGTTGTTCGGGTCGTATACCGAAAGCGCAAAAATCGGGCCGTAGGCCATAATATAGCTGCCGGTGTCCGGCTGAATGTAGCTTCCGTTTTCGAGCTGCGTCTTATTCGACATCCACGCATACTGCGGCTTATTAAACTTATTTGCGAGCCAGTAAAGCGCTTCGCTGGCTGCACCGCCACTACCCATAGCGGCATCACCATAGTCGAACGCACCAACGGAGCTTGCATAATAAATCGGGAAATCGCCCGTTTCGGAAATGCCCGGGTAGTTGTAGTACTTATACTTCTCCGGCAGTTCAAAGCCTGCCGCAAAGCTATTGTCGAGCATATCCATAATCATACAGAGGAAGGTTGTGCCGTAATCCCAATACGATGTACCTTCATCCGTTGCACCCTGCGGCGCATAAGCGTTCAGGGATTTGATAATAAACTCCGGCGCACGCTCGAAAATGTATTCCGAAAGATTTTCTTCTTCGTCCGCAAAGGCAAACGCCGCCGCAAGCATTGCGCCGTTACATACCGGGTTCCAGTTGTTCGTTCTTGCCGCAACGCCGGTCTTGTTTTCATAATCGTAGATAAAAGCCGGAAGACCGAGCTTTTTCTCGCTGTCGATGAGCATCTGCTTCTGCTCTGCTGTTAAATCGTCGTAGAGCCAGTCATACATACAAGCATAGCCGAACACCAGCTCTGCCGTAACCAGATTGGACACAAAGCCCGACCAATCCGCCCAGGTGCCGTATTCTTTCGCTTCTGCAATTGCACGGTCAAAATACTTCTTTTCTCCCGTGATTTTGTACATAAAGGATAAGCACATGAGTCTGCCCTGCGCCTCGCGCGCAGAATCCAAAATGTTACCGCGCGAATTGACGACATACTTTGCCATACCGTCCGTCAGGCACGAATCGGCATAGTCTTTAATGCCCTGATACCATTGTCTGGTCTCCGATGTCAGGTTGATTTTTTCACGCATCACGCCCCAATCGTGCACAAGCAGTCTCGGATGCGATTTTAAATTCTTTACGTAGCTTTTTTCGGAAATCGGC
>JAFQPV010000234.1 GCA_017411585.1 Clostridia bacterium
AATAACACCTTTAAACAAAATCCGTCCTATGTGCCGCGTTGGCAAAAAGCACACATACAAACCAATTATTGCAATACACTCACTATAGATTAAACAAACAGCGCAGCCGTCTTATTATATAAAGACGGCTGCGCTGTTTCTTTTATAACAGATTCATATATTTTTTCGGCGAAATGCCGATTTCCTTTTTAAACAGCTGGCTGAAGGTATACACATCGTTAAAGCCGAGTGCATCCGCCGTTTCGCTCACATTCATCCCCGTGCTCCTGAGCAGCTTGCACGCCGCCTGCATCAAAACCCTGTTTTTATACTGAATCGGCGACATGCCGAGATGCTTTATAAACAGCCGGCGCAAATGCGACTGACTGATACCGCAAAGCTTGGCAAGGTCTTCTACATAGATTTTGCTTTGCAGATGCGACTCGATGTATTGCACAGCGGGCACAATGCCTTCATATACGCCTGACACGCTTGCCGCACGCATCCCCTCGCAAAACAGACCGATAATCCGATATAAATTGCTGACGGCAAGCCACTTATCCTGTGTGCTTGTGCGCTCCATTTCCTCTAAAAGCGTATAAATCTCCGCTGCCTTTTCTTTGAAAATGACCGGTGTATCAGAGAAGACAACCGTTTTACCGTCTTCACTTAAATCAAACTCCACCTGAATACCAAGTGTCTGCTCGGACACAACATTGTAGGTATATTGTGCGCCTTTGGGCAGATACACTGCCTCCCCCGCCTCCAGATAGACCTTCTCGTTTTCCACCTCATAGAGATAGCGCCCTTCAATCAGATACAAAATCGAGGAGCTTGCGCGGCTCAAAATCTGCTTGCGAAAGATTTTGGGCCGGTATTTAAATACAAAAAAATTTTCAAGTGCCGTCTGTGCGGCATAGTTTTGTAAACGCGGCATACTACATCACCCAATTTCATTCTATCGTATTTGTAAAAATTGTCAAGCAAATTCAAGTAAAAATGAGCGAATCCATTAAAAAATGATTGAATTTTAAATGGTAATATATTCTCTTTTTCCCTATAATGAAGGCAAATCTATAAAAGAAGGTGCTTTTATGCAGAAAATCGGAAAACTTAAAACCTACACTTCTAAAGAAATTGAAAGCTCCTGTGTCAGCATCGGCTTTGAGTGCCTGGACCGCGAGCTGTTTGATGCAAATAAATGCTATGACCCGCTCGCCAAAACCGGCGTAAAGCACGCGCGCGTGCAGACCGGCTGGGCAAAATGCGAAAAGGAAAAGGGTATCTATGATTTTGCCTGGCTCGACGATGTGGTAGACAATCTGCTTTCTCGCGGTATTTTTCCGTGGTTCAATGTCGGCTACGGCAACCCTGTGTATATGCCGGATGTGCCAAACCCGACGGCGGTCGGCTGCGTACCGCTCTACTACGGTGACGAATGCTTAAACGCCTGGAAAAGCTTTGTCCGCGCCTTAACCGAGCATTACAGGGACCGCGTTTCGCACTATGAAATCTGGAACGAGGCAGACGGCAAGAGCTTCTGGTATCCGTCTACGGCAAATCCGGAGGAATATGCACTTCTCGTGAACCTGACCGCCGAGGTCATTTTATCGGTGTACCCCGATGCTAAAATCGGCGCGAATGTCTCCGCGCCGTACTACTTTGATTATACCGACCGCTTCTACGCAAGCGTAGACAAAGACAAGCTCCACTTTTTCGCCTACCACGCCTATTCCGCTATGCCGGAATACCGCTTCAAAGGTTTAATCCATCACCACCGCAAAAGCCTCGATGCAAACGGCCTTGCCCATGTCGATTTATGGCAGGGCGAGGGCGGCTATCCGTCCTGGGCATATGAGGGGCACTGGCTCGTCAAAGCCGGCTGCGACGATGAGCGCGGACAGGCCGTGTTCCAGCTGCGCCGCTACTTTTTAGACATCTGCTATGGTGCAAAGCGAAGCTCCTTTTTCCAGATGGCGGATATGTGGGAAAAGCCGTACGCCAAGGCTGTGCAGGTACTTAAAAAGCCCGCCGCACACGGTATACTGAACGGTCTTACCTACACACCGAAAGCGTCGTATACCACCATCACGCATCTTTCGACCATCTTCTCGGGCGAAATCAATGCAGATAAGCACTATATGCATATAAACACAACCGCACCATCTCCGATGGAAACGCTTGCGTGTCAAATGCTGACCTACAGCCGCAACGGCAAGCCGGTCTATGCCTACTACCTGCCGACCGACCTTGCCAAAAACGAAGAAATTCCGTATACAGCGGATGTGTGCATCCACGGCGCGCTCAAGGACGCCGTTTTGATTGACCCGTACACCGGCGAGGTCTTTTCGCTCGATGCCCCCACACCGGACAGTCCATATGACCCGGGCATTGTGGCATATAAAAACCTGCCGCTCAAGGATTATCCGCTGATGGTAACAGACAAAGATACATACGAAATTGTGTAAATGCGACTATTGACTCAAAGCTTGTAGGGGACGATGCCCACATCGTCCCTTTTAAATTTGTATCATGTTTACGGTGCAGCACACAGGCGCGCCCTACAAAGTTGATTTGCATTTGTGCGTGTAGGGAACGACCTGCGTGTCGTTCCGTTTATATTTATTTTCCGTTCGAAAGAACAGGGATATAAAAAAGGGCGATTCATGAATCGCCCCTACGATGTTGCCTGGAATTAATATACATATTCACAAGTAATAAGCTTCCTAGAAATTACTTCATTTTATTTGCACAAAAACCCTTCAATATCATCTGCAAGCGCCGCAGGAACTGTTTGTTTCGGTATTTGACAAAACACATCCGGTATCGGGAGAAAATCACTGCCAACCATTGTACCCATTGGCTCAAAATAATATACGTCGTCGATTCCCTGCAAGCGTAGCTCCTCCGTTCTGCTAATACCAAAATACAAAGGACCTACCCATTGCTTCACATTTGCATCATATCTAAAAACATACGGTGCCGGCTCATCTGTCCAAAAAAACAAGTCATAACTTTGATTGCCCCACATGATTTCTTTCATATCATACTTATTGTATCCGTGGCTAAAAGTTTCTACCTGTTGCTTTCCGATTGGATGGCTCGTATCGTAAATATTCAAATTTCGAACATACCATTTAGAGGACGGCATTTCCAAAAACGCAAACTTGCCGTCATAACTCTCCACCGGTTTTGCGCTTATGATTAGATTATGAATATACATATTCCTTGCAAGGACCGGACCGGCAATGCATAAAACTAAAGTCAAGCAAAGAATCGACAAACCAATTATAATTTTCTTTTTTCTTTTATACATATTTTAGCAATCCTCCACTCTCGCCGAGCGTTCCTGCAAAGCCACGAATACAAAAAAACAAAGCGGTAGATTAATCATAAAAACCAAACCGAACAACATCGCCGGTTGCTTTATCTAGCACTACATAATTTGAAAGATAGGATGGCCATATCTTTTTGCCATCTTTCGTCTCTACAAAAACCGGCTCGCGATAAATCATTACCTCCCACACATCGCCTTCATCCACCGCTAAAACTGTCATATCGAGCTTGACGCCATTGGATTCCTGCCGAAACAGGTGCGGGAAGGATTTAACAAGGATTTTTCCGCCTATTTTTTCTGCCACTTCCTTCGTTAATGGTAACTCAGTCTGCGGCAACGGTTTAAACACATGCCACGCTGCAAACAGCAAATAAACAACCAGCAACAGGACAATGATTGAGTATATCTTTTTTCTCTTTATCATTCATAGTCCTCCTCAAACATATAGTCCCATCCTACTTTCTCAACTTTTCCTGTTCGCTTACTGATTTCAACAAAATAATCTTGTTCAAACGGATGCGCCCCGCTGTATTTGCAAAGCGCATGTACCCGCCATACAAATCCGGAATCTCTAATTTCCATAATGGAATAATCATGCATTGTCGTTTCAGTCAATACTTTTTTCCCGATTGCATAGGCTTTCTGTTCCGTAAGCGTGCCACGCATATAAATGCTGTATAGCGGAATGGAAATTCCAATAGCACAAGCCAGCAATATACATAAAATGATGCACTTTGTTTTCATTAAACTCCTCCCGTTTTAAAAGATATGTACCCCCTTGGTAAAGCCGTTGCTTGTACGTTCACTGTACAGAAAACGCGAATCAGGGAGCATAACATACATGCTGTTGATATCTGGATGTGTATTCATATAGTCTCTTTTCGAAAAATCTTCCACACTTTCAGGATGCCAGTGTGTATGTATTGTAGCCTCTAGCTTTTCTCCTCTTGCAAGATTAAAATCATACTCGACTCCATGCTTCCAATCCTCATAGTTTTTGCTTGCCGGATGCGGCTTTGACTTCACAATGTTTTTATAGCTGTATACTTTTTTGCCGTTTACTTTTTTGCTGACTATAATTGCACCATATTCCACCTGGTTTTCATCAGAATGCGGTCGGTATGTCAAGCCAAACGCGAGTGCTGCATCCTGTGGTCTATCAAACTCAGTCTCAATGTTGGTTTCAAATGCAGAAGGATCTTTCCCAAAATCATTTGCAAGCATGTCAGAATCAACAACAATCCTGCCGTTAATGTTTTCGCCTTTATAGCA
Organism: Clostridia bacterium; assembly: GCA_017411585.1. Classification (GTDB taxonomy): domain Bacteria; phylum Bacillota; class Clostridia; order UBA1381; family UMGS1253; genus RGIG2041. The sequence goes on from JAFQPV010000234.1 coordinate 4,589, forward strand.
CATGACATTTCCATCAATATTTGCTACTGCCATTCCAGTTTTCTCATCCCAATCAACCGTGCCTCCGGCTTTCTCAACGGCATATCGAAGCAGGACCTTCTGCCTTCCACTCGATTTTGCCTTGCTGCCCGAATTATTTGCATAACTGATTGTCTCGCCACCATATGCTATATTTTTCGACGTTGAGGCAACCGTCCTACTATCGGAATAATTTGGTCTGGCATATTTCGTATCATCAAAATCAGCAGTATGACTTAATCCGTTGTTTGCATCCGATGTATCATCCGTTTCAAGCTTTATCTCCGGCAAAGTCTCCCTTTTGGGTACAGACGGCTTTAAGCGCTCTCAAACTGTGTGTCACGGAAAGTGCTCAGCAAGTCACTTTGTGCACGATTTGCATCGTTTATCTG
>JAFQPV010000235.1 GCA_017411585.1 Clostridia bacterium
GCGATGAAATTGAAGATGTTATGGGGAGAAACATCTGCAAAGCTTGCCTTGCAAAGCTTAAAAATGCATAAGTTCTGAAATTCTATCTTGCAACGCGCGCCGTTTTGTGTTACAATACAGTATTGTAGCCGAAACGGCGTTTTGTTTTGGCTTTGTAGATTGCAAACAGGAGTGAAAGTTTTATGTCAGGACATTCCAAATGGAGTACCATTAAAAGAAAAAAAGGCGCAAACGATGCGCAGCGCGCAAAGATATTTACAAAGATTTCGCGTGAGCTGACCGTTGTAGTTAAGGCTGGCGGTCCGGATCCGGAAAGCAACTCGAAGCTGAAGGATATTATGGCGAAGGCGCGCGCGGCAAATATGCCGAACGACAACATTGCGCGTACAATTAAGAAGGCTGCAGGTGAAACCGGCGGCGACAATTATGAAGATATCACATACGAAGGCTACGGTCCGAGCGGTGTAGCCGTTATCGTAGAAACCTTAACGGATAATCGCAACCGTACGGCAGGTGATATGCGCCACTATTTTGATAAGTATCACGGCAACCTCGGACAGACGGGCTGCGTAAGCTTTATGTTTGACAAAAAGGGCGTTATCCTGATTGAAAAGGAAGACGGTATCGATGAAGATACACTGATGATGGAAGCGCTCGACGCAGGTGCAGACGATTTTGCATCCGAAGAGGGCATCTTTGAAATTACCACAACACCGGAAGGCTTCAGCGCTGTGCGTGAAGCACTCGAGGCAAACTATACGCTTGCTTCTGCTGAGGTGGAAATGGTGCCGCAGACAACGGTGGATTTAACCGATGCAGATGACATCAAGTTTATGAACAAGCTTTTGGAAATGCTGGAAGATAACGATGACGTACAGAATGTATATCACAACTGGAACCAGCCGGAAGAAGAGTAAGAAAAAAGCCGGGCATTCAAATCCTCGTCAGATTGACAGGCAAGTGCAACATCCTAAAGGCTTCTCCTTGAGGTAGCGTAGCGGAAGACGCGGTAGTGAATGACAATCCGGTGGATTGTCAGAGCCGCGGCTTGACCGAACCGCAGTGAGACAGGCTCCGCCGTAGGCGGTGGTGGGGTGTTATAGGGGTCGGCGGTTTCCGACGAACCGAATCGCTGTATTTGTGGAACATCCTAAAGGCTGCTACCTACAATTACACCTCATCCGTCAGCTAAAGCTGACACCTTCCCCTCAAGGGGAAGGCATGATAAACGACTACCCTCCCTTGCACAGGGAGGGCTTTTTCAAGCTTTTTAAAAATTGGGAGGTAATACGATGAATGATACATTTTTGGCACATTCGGGTACGTTTGTAACGCCGCTTGCACCAAATCCGGCGCAGGTGCACATTGATGATATTGCGCACGCTCTGTCGCTGATTTGCCGCGGCAACGGGCATTATAAATACTTCTATTCCGTGGCACAGCACTGCATCAATTGTGTGACGGAGGCGCGTGCGCGCGGCTTAAGCAAGCGTATTCAGCTTGCCTGCTTAATGCACGACGGCAGCGAGGCATATCTTGGGGATATGGTACGTCCGCTTAAGGGGCACATTGAGGAATATCTTGAAATTGAAGCGAAAATGCAGGCTTGTGTGTATGCACATTTCGGCATCGGGGATTTGACGGAGGAAGAGTCTGCCGCGGTCAAGACAATTGACGATGCGGTGCTCTATCACGAGTTTTTGGTGATTAACCACCACCGCTTTGATGAGCCGGAGCCGCAAATTTATGCTGCGCTCGATTTTGCGGAACGACCGCATACGGAATGTGAAGAAAAATTTAAAATGCTGTTAAAGGAATTAACGGCGTAATAAAAACCGTCTCAAAGAGACGGTTTTTATTACGTAGGGGCGATTCACGAATCGCCCGTTTTATTTGTGTAATTCCAAAAACTGCACATACTGCTGCCAATCGCGGCGGCTGAAATAGTGCGTGTCGGTTCTGTAGTGGTAGCCGATGTTGCCTTCGTGGAAGGCTTCGCCGACCTTTGCGAGGCGGTCGGGATGCACAAAGCCGCAGCCGGTGTGCTTTTCGTAGTATGCACTTGCGGCGATGCACGCCATATACTCATTTGGCGGGCACGCCCACAAATCCTTTTCTGCACTTGCGACATAGACAAGGTGCGGCACATTTGCCGCGATTAAATAGTGCTGGTCAAACGGCATTGCCGCTTCGTTGTCTATGTATTTTGCGTAGGATTTTTTAAACCAGAACGGAAATTTGTTTACAATATCCTTGATGGTTTCGCCGGTGTTCTCTCTTGCAAGCGCAGCGCCGCTGCAGCCGGAGCAGTTGGAAAAGGCGCAGTAGAAGCGCTCGTCAAGCGCGCCGGCTAAAAGTGCCGTTTTGCCAAGACGCGAGTGTCCGCAAACGCTGATGCGGGCTTTGTCAAGCTCCGGAAGTGTCTGTGCATAGTCCATCAGGCGCATTGCCGCCCATGCCCATAGTCCGATTTTGCCGCAGCCGTCTTCGGTCTGCTTACCGTCTTTGTACACCACGCCGGCAAGTCCGTTTGCAAAGTCGCCGTCGTCACTGGTTACATCCTTGTAGCCAAAGCTTATAACGCTGTAGCCGGCATCGTTGATTTCCTCGTTCGGCTGATAGCGGTCGGGCACATCCGGTCGGAAATTGATATGAATAAAGCAGGGCACCGGTTTGTCGGTGTCCGTTTTCTTTGTGTAGATAAACGGGAAGGTGA
>JAFQPV010000236.1 GCA_017411585.1 Clostridia bacterium
GTATTTATGACAAAGGGAAGAAACAGCGTTGTACTGCAGGATGAAATCAAAACGAAAACGCCGTCCGAGCTTTGGTGGTTTGCACATACAGATGCAGACATCACGCTTTCGGCGGATAAGAAGAGCGCACTTTTGGAATTGAAGGGCGAGAGAATGTATGTTGCCATCACCTCCGGTCCTTCCGATGCTGTGTTTGAGATTAAAAAGGCACAGCCGCTGCCGACAAGTCCGGTTGCGCCGGATGAGGTGTATCAGGATATTTTCAAGCTTGCAATCCATATGCAGAATGCGACGGATGTAAGACTTGCAGTTGAGTTTGTGCCGCTCAAGGACGGCGAAACCGCACCGACCTCCGGCACGGCTATGCCACTTGCAAGCTGGAGCGCGGACACCGCAAAGCCGACACCGCTAGTTCAAAAGCTCGGCGATGTTGTTGCACTCAAATTAAACACGCCGCGCAGCTTCGGCAAAGGACAGTTTACATTCGTGGACACAAACAACACAGCCGTTGTGCCGTTTACTGAAAACAGCAGAACGCTTGTGCCGGTGAGATTCATTGCGGAAAGCTTCGGCGCAAAGGTCGGCTGGGAGGATGCAACGCAAACCGTTACGGTAAATTATGAAGGCAAAACCATTACGCTGCGCATCGGCGAAGCCGTGATGTATGTTGACGGTGCGCCAATTACACTCGACACCGCAGCAAACACCTACAATGACCGCACCTTCGTTCCGCTTCGCGCGATTGCAGAGGCAATCGGCAAGCAGGTGTTCTGGGATGACCGAGGACTCATTGTTATCAGTCAAAACGGCACAAGCTACGATGCAGAAACAACAAATGCGCTTATCAACGCACTGGATATCCTGCTCACTGTAGACGGAAAACCGCTGCCGGGCTTTGATTTGGAAAAGATGACCTACTACGTTGAAAAAACAAATGCACCGCAGACGGTCGGTCTTTTCACCAATGCAAACAGCGCACAGACAAGCATCAATGTCATCGATGCTACACAGACACAGGTCACAATCAACGGCAAGCTCTACACCGTTCACTTTAAGGAAAACCCATTTGCCGGTATCGCCGGTATGTCAACAGCAGGCTATCCGCGCGAAATCGAGCTTCGCCCGCAATCGGCACTCACGCCGCCGGCGGTAAATCCGTGGATTCCGGTGCAGTATGTCGATGCAAGCGACGGTTTTGTTACTTATCTTCGTGAAGGCACGGTCGACAATGACCTCGAAACCCGTTGGTCAACCAGCGGTGAGCACTGGATCAGTTATGATTTCGGCATCGTACAAAATGTACACTCGATGGCGATTGCCTGCTACAACGGTCACACAAGAAAGAGCATCTTTGACATTTTAGTTTCCGAGGACGGCTCTAATTGGACAACCGTAAAAACAAAGCACGAAACCAGCGGCACAACAAGCCTGCCGGAAATCATCGAGCTTGGCGATGTGCGCGCAAGATATGTAAAACTAATGTGCTACGGCAACTCGACAAGCACCTGGAATTCATATTCCGAGCTGCGCTTCTATAATGACCACGCGCAGGAGCAAACGGACGCAAGCTTATGGGGCGTATACTTCGGTCTCGCTTCCGCACAGGGCAAGCCGGGCACAAGCTTAAAGCTCAAGCTCGTCGCAAAGGATAAATCCGGCGCCGAATTTGCGTTGCCGGCTGACGCAAAGACGTTCTTTGAAAGTGGCGACACTGCAATTGCGACCGTCGACCAGGATGGCACGGTACACCTGCACAAATCCGGCACTGTTCGCATCAGCGTCACCGTAAAGTACGGCGATATGACCAAGGTCGCACATATGGATGTGCTGTGTGAATAAATAAAGCAAGAAAAGAACCGTATCTCTCGATACGGTTCTTTTCTTGCACCGCTTGTTTCAGCATACCTTTATTCCGTGGTACAGTAGCAACCTCAAATATAATATATCACAAACATAA
>JAFQPV010000237.1 GCA_017411585.1 Clostridia bacterium
AACCAACAAAAATTATTGACAATACTACAGTGTGGTGTTATTATATAGTTGTACAAATATTAATTCACAGAAAATCAAAAAGAAAAGGAGAAATAAAAAATGGTTTCTGAATTCGAAATTAAAAAACAAATTTGTGAAATCGGTAAGCGCATCTATGACAGAGGCATGGTTGCTGCAAATGACGGTAACATTTCCGTTAAGATTTCCGACAATGAGTTTTTGTGCACACCGACAGGCGTGAGCAAGGGCTTCATGACACCGGAGTATATCTGTAAGGTAGACAAGGAAGGTAAAGTAATTCAGGCAAACGGCAATTTTAAGCCGTCTTCCGAAATTAAGATGCATATGCGTGTGTATGCGCAGCGTCCGGATGTAAAGAGTGTTGTACACGCACATCCGATTTATGCAACAAGCTTTGCGATTGCAGGCATTCCGCTGACACAGCCGATTATGCCGGAAGCGGTTATCACACTTGGCTGTGTACCGATTGCAGAATACGGCACACCGTCGACAAACGAGATTCCGGATGCAGTAGAAAAGTATCTGCAGCACTATGATGCAGTGCTTCTGGAGAATCATGGCGCGTTGTCCTTCTCCGATTCTTTGATTAATGCATACTACAAAATGGAATCCCTCGAGTTTTATGCACAGCTTCTGTACCATGCAAGAGCGCTTGGCGGTCCGAAGGAGCTTTCCAAGGCACAGGTAGAGCGTCTGTATGAAATCAGACGTCAGTTCGGTATGACCGGTAAGCATCCGGCAGATCTTTGCCCGAATGCAAAGGACGGTAAGTCCAGCTGCCACAGCTGCGGCGGTTCTTGCGGTGGCAACTGCAAAGGCGATGCAGGTGATGCCGCTCTTATTGCTGAGATTACCAAGAAGGTAATCGAGCAGATGGGTAAATAATTTTATTACATAGAAAAGCGAGGTTGACGGCATGAATCGTGAAGACCTTGAAAAAATAGCGGTCTCCGTTGCAAAAAGCGTGCTGGAGGCCAAGGCTTTGCCGAAAATGTCGCTCGCACTTGCAAAGAAAATCATTGCCCGAGTGGAAGAGGAAGCAGCGCGCGTCGGTGTAAATGCAGTTATTGCGATTGCAGATAAGAGTGCAAATACCGTTGCGGTTGTCAGTATGGACGATGCATATATCGCCAGCTACGATATTGCTGTAAACAAAGCCTATACCTCGGCAGCGCTGAAAATGAAAACGGTTGAGCTTGCAAAGCTCGCGGCGCCGGGCGGTTCGCTGTACGGAATACAGCATACCAACGGCGGAAAGATTGTCATTTTCGGTGGCGGTGAGCCGCTCTATATTGGCGGCGAACTGATTGGTGCGATCGGCGTGTCCGGCGGTACAGAACCGCAGGATACGGCGTTGGGTGCTTTCGGAGCAAGTATTTGTGAGGAGCTTGCGCGTGGTTAAGATTTACTTGGGCGCTAATTCCGATATTAAAAAGACCGCACGGCAGCTTGCCGGGAGCGGTATGCAAAGTGTTTGCGTATATGCAGATGTCTTGCAAGCGAGCGAACTGATTTATTATTTGATTGCATGCGGCGGTTACGCCGCTTCAAAGCGGGAGTGTGTAAAGCTTTTGCAGAGCGCACAAACTGCAAAACCGCTGTCTGCGGTGCTTTACAGCATCGGCGCGAAAAGTGTAATGTCGCATTCGTTTTTGATTTGCAGCATTACACCGGCGCAAGCGGAGAACCTGTTGCCTTGCGGTACGCGGGTTATCTACGTTGTCAGAACAGCACAAAATGCGATAGAAAGGAGAATGGATATGAATATAGAGCAAGAAAAAATCCAAGCAATTGTTGCACAGGTGCTTTCGGAACTGAATCCGAACGGAGCACCGACAGCGGCAGCGCCGAAGGCTGCGGGGGCTGTTCCGAAGGTAAGTAAGGCTGCAATGCTGACAAAGTTGGAGCATTATGACATTAAAGAATTCCCGATTCCGGAATTGGGTGATGACGATATTTTGGTAAAGGTTGAGGGTTGCGGTATCTGCGGTACGGATGCACATGAATTTAAGCGCGATCCGTTTGGTTTAATTCCGGTAGTGCTCGGTCATGAGGGTACCGGTGAAATCGTTAAAATGGGTAAAAACGTTAAAAAAGACAGTGCAGGCAAGCCGCTTGGCATTGGCGATAAGGTTGTTACCTGTATGATTTTCAAGGATAATCCAGACATTACTATGTTCGACTTGAACAAACAAAACGTTGGCGGTGCGGACGTATACGGTCTTATCCCGGATGACGATACGCACTTAAACGGCTGGTTTGCTGATTACATTGTAATCCGCGGCGGCAGCACGGTGTTTAACGTAAGCGATCTTGATTTGGATTCCAGAATCTTAATCGAGCCGAGTGCGGTGCTCATTCACGCAGTGGAAAGAGCAAAGACAACCGGCATTCTGCGCTTTAACAGCCGTGTGGCTGTACAGGGTTGCGGTCCGATTGGTCTGTTGTGTATTGCAATTCTGCGCACAATGGGTATTGAAAATATCACAGCTGTGGATGGAGAGCAAAAGCGTCTTGAATTTGCAAAGAAGATGGGTGCAACAGCAACCGTGAACTTTAAAGAGCACAAGGGCATTGAGGAACTGACAAAGGCGGTTGAGGCTTCCTTTGGCGGTTATCCGGCAGACTTTGCATTTCAGTGCACAGGCTCCCCGATTGCACACAGCAATATTTATAAGTTTGTGCGTCACGGTGGCGGTCTTTGTGAGCTTGGCTTCTTTATCAATGGCGGCGATGCAACGATTAACCCGCACTTTGATATTTGCTCGAAGGAATTAACGATTGTAGGTTCCTGGGTATACACTCTGCGCGACTACGCAACAACGTTTGATTTCTTAAAGCGTGCAAAGGGCATCGGTCTTCCGCTTGCGGATTTGATTACACATCGTTTCCCGCTCGAGAAGATCAACGAAGCACACGAAGTCAACCTTAAGATGGAAGGTCTTAAGATTGCAATTATCAACGAATAATTTTTTAAATTATTATAAAATCAAAACAGGAGGATGTTTAAAATGGCATTAGAAGCACTTGGTATGATTGAAACAAGAGGTCTGACTGCAGCAATTGAGGCAGCAGATGCAATGGTTAAGGCAGCAGAAGTTGTACTCATCGGCACAGAAAAGATCGGTTCCGGTCTCGTAAGCGTAATGGTTCGCGGCGATGTAGGCGCTGTTAAAGCAGCAACAGAAGCAGGCGCGACTTGCGCACAGAGACTCGGTGAGCTCGTAGCAGTTCATGTAATTCCGAGACCGCACGGCGATGTAGAAAAGATTCTGCCGTCCATCTAATTAGTGAGGTAGATAAAAATGGCTACTGCAAAAACTACGAAGTCCTCTGCACCGAAAAAGAGTGCAGCAGTGAATAAAGAGGTTGTAAAACCGGAAATCAAGAAGGAGGAAAAGAAAATGGCATTAGAAGCATTAGGTATGGTAGAAACCAGAGGTCTGGTTGCTGCAATTGAAGCTGCAGACGCAATGCTGAAGGCTGCAAACGTTGTACTGGTTGGTACCGAGAAGATCGGTTCCGGTCTCGTAAGCGTAATGGTTCGCGGCGATGTTGGTGCTGTTAAGGCTGCTGTAGAAGCAGGCAAGACATCCGCACAGAGACTCGGCGAAATCATTGCTACACATGTAATTCCGAGACCGCATGGCGACGTGGAGAAGATTCTTCCGAACATGAAATAAGAAGAGTAAACTCTGAAAGTAAAAACCTGTACAGGTGGCCCTTGTCCGCCGCATTTCGCGGCGGACGTGGCCATGGCCTTCGAAGCAAAAGCTTAAAAGGAGAAAAAATATGATTATCGGTAAAGTAATCGGCAGTGTGGTATCCACACGCAAAAATGAAAATTTGGTAGGCAATAAGTTTATGATTGTAGAGCCGCTCAAAAGCATGAAAATGGCAGGCAATCTTGTAGCAACAGACAACATCGGTGCAGGTATTGGCGAGGTTGTACTTGTGGCAACCGGTAGCGCAGCGCGCGTGGGTTGCGGTGTAGCGAGTGCACCAATTGATGCGGCAATTGTAGGTATTGTAGACGACTGCTCGGAGCTCTGATAAAAAATGGAAATGACAAGTCTCAAGACAATTTTACAAAATAGTGGTATCGCCGGTTGCGGCGGTGCAGGTTTCCCTGCGTATGCAAAGCTCAGCGATAAAATCGATACGGTGATTTTGAACTGTGCCGAGTGCGAGCCGCTCTTTAAGCTGCACCGTCAGCTTTTAGAGGCAAATGCGGAAGAAATTATCGCAACAATGGATATGCTTTGCACTGCAATGCACGCTGAGCGTTTTATTGTGGCAGTGAAAGGCGCATATAAGAAAACCGTGGATGCAGCTAACGCAGCGATAAAAGACTATGCGCGCGGCAGTGTGTGCCTTTTGGAAGAGGTATACCCGGCAGGCGATGAGGTCATTACAGTTTACGAGGCAACCGGACGTATCGTTCCGGCAGGTGGTATTCCGGCAATGGTGGGTTGTGTTGTATACAACGTAGAAACGGTGCTCAATATTCACCGCGCCATTGAAGAAGACAAAGCAGTTACACATAAATATGTTACCGTGGCCGGTGAAGTGAAAAATCCGGCAACATATCGTGTGCCGATTGGTATGCGTTATGATGAGCTTGTCGCACTGTGCGGTGGCGTGACGGTAGAAGAGCCTGTGTATTTTGCAGGCGGTCCGATGACGGGCAAAATTGCAGCCGCATCGGATGTAGTTACAAAAACAACCAACGGCATTTTAATTATGCCGCAAAATCATTATATCATTCAAAAAAGAATGCAAAAAACGAAGGTCAGCATCGCGCGTACGATGAGTACGTGCTGTCAGTGCAGAGGCTGTACGGATTTGTGCCCGAGAAACCTTTTGGGACACCCGATTACGCCGAGTGACTTTATGCGTGCGGCAAGCAACAGTGATGTACGGCAGACCGAGGCAGTGCTTGGGGCGCTGTATTGCTCGCAGTGTGGACTTTGTGAAATGTATTCGTGTATTCAGGGGTTGAATCCGCGCTCGCTGCTCAGCGAGGCGAAGATGAGCTTTGCAAAGCAAGGTATACGCCCTATTGTAGTTGAAAACAACGACTCCGCAAAGCCGGAGCGTCCATATAGAAAAGTGCCGATGCGGCGTTTGATTGCAAGATTAAATCTTGAAAAATACGACGTGGCAGCACCGGTAAAAACAGAGGAAATCCAACCGGCACAGGTGAAGCTGCAGCTTTCGCAGCACATCGGCAAGCCGGCAACGGCGATTGTAAAGAAAGGTGACAAGGTGCAGGCAGGACAGTTGCTTGCCGAAGCGGCAAAGGATGCGCTTTCGCTTCCGGTGCATGCTTCCATTGATGGTGAGGTTATTAAGGTTACAGACACAGCAATCGTATTGAAAGGAACTAAGAAATGAGTAAAGCAATCGGTATGGCAGAATTTAATACAGTTTCCGCCGGTGTAGCTGGTGCAGACCGTATGGTTAAAACCGCGGCGGTGGAAATCATTGAGGCGCAGACAGTATGTCCGGGCAAATACATTGTTCTTATTCAGGGTGACTTGAGCGCGGTGCGCGCGGCGGTAGACAGTGCAAAGGCATTTGCTGCAGGCAAGCTGATTGACAGCTTTGTTCTTGGCAATCCGCACGAGGATATCTTCCCTGCAATCTACGGTGCGACAGACCCGGGCGAGGTTGCAGCACTCGGCATTTTGGAAACCTACTCCGCAGCATCTATTATTGTAGCGGCGGATTTGGCGGCGAAAACTGCGATTGTTAAGCTTTTGGAGCTGCGTATCGCAAAAGGCATGTGCGGTAAGTCTTATATGATGCTTACCGGTAGCGTTGCTGCTGTGGAAGCGGCAATCGAGCGTGCTAAGGCACAGATTGCCGACGATGGCTTCTTCTTAGATAGTCAGGTGATTGCAAGTCCTGATAAGGATTTGTGGAAGAGCATTTTATAAGATAGAGTAGCACTATTATGAGGTGATTGAATATGCAAAATGAAAAGTACATCAGCGAAATCGTTGCAAATGTAATTAAATCTATGCAGGGTGAAACGGCTACGCCGGCACCGGAAAAGCGCTTAAAGGGCGTATTTGATACGATGAGCGAAGCGCTTGCAGCTGTAGATACAGCCTATAAGCAGCTGCGTGGCTATAGTGTAGAGCAGCGCGAGAAGATGATTGCAAAAATTCGTGAGTATACACGTGCGGAAGCCGAAAATATGGCAAAGCTGGGCGTGGAAGAAACGGGTATGGGTCGCGTGAGCGATAAAATCATCAAGCATATGCTGGTTGCAGATAAAACACCGGGCACAGAGGATTTGTCCCCGTCTGTGCGTACTGGCGATTGTGGCATGACACTTGTGGAGATGGCACCGTTCGGCGTTATCGGTTCGATTACACCGTCCACCAACCCGAGTGAAACCGTTATTTGTAACTCTATGGGCATGATTGCCGGCGGTAATGCAGTTGTATTTAATCCGCACCCGAATGCATGCCGTACAGCGAACTATGCCGTTGATTTGATTAACCGTGCCGTGCTTGAGGCAGGCGGACCGGAGAACGTGGCTGTATCGGTTGTAAAACCGACACGCGAAACCTCTGACGAGATGGTAAAATCTCCGATTGTACGTATGCTTGTGGCAACCGGTGGACCGGGCGTTGTAAAGATGCTTCTCTCTTCCGGCAAAAAGGCAATCGGTGCAGGCGCCGGTAATCCACCGGTTATTGTAGATGATACAGCAGATATCGAAAAGGCGGCAAAGGATATCGTTGCAGGCGCAAGCTTTGACAATAACCTGCCGTGTATTGCAGAAAAAGAATGCTTCGCATTTGATAATATCACAGACCGTTTGATGAGCCTTATGGAGCAAAACGGCGCATATCGCTTGAACGCAGAGCAGACCGAGAAGCTCAAGGGCATCGCACTTGTTGAAAAGGATGGCAAGTACGATATCAATAAAAAGTGGGTTGGCAAGGATGCAGGCAAGTTCTTAAAGGCGCTTGGCATTGAATCCGATGCAAGACTGATTATTTGTGAAACGGAAGCAAGCCATCCGTTCGTACAGGTAGAAATGATGATGCCGATTCTGGCAATCGTGCGTGTAAACAATATTGAGGAAGCCATTGCACTTGCTGTACAGGCAGAGCACGGCAACCGCCACAGTGCACATATCCATTCAAAGAACATCGATAACCTGTCGAACTTTGCTAAGGCTGTCGAAACGACAATTTTTGTAAAGAATGCACCGTCCTATGCAGGTATCGGCGCAGGCGGCGAGGGTTATACAACCTTTACGATTGCAGGCCCGACCGGTGAAGGCTTAACAGCAGCACATTCGTTTACAAGACAGAGAAGATGTGTGCTTGTAGACAGCTTCCACATTATCTAAGGAGTAACGGAATATGAATGCATTAGGAATGATAGAGGTATACAGCTTTACAACGGCACTTTGTGTTGCGGATTTGGCGGCGAAGACAGCGGATGTAAAAATTATTGCGTTTGACCGTAACCGTCCAAAGAGTGCAGATGCACCGGCACCGTTGGTTATGGTTGTGAAAATAGAGGGTAGCGTTGCGGCTGTGCGCGCGGCTGTGGATGCAGGCGTGGCGTATGCAAAAGGCGAAGGCAAATTTATTGTTTCGCACATTATCCCACGTCCGGCAGAGCACACCGAAAAGATGGGCTATCTGATGGACATCAACAAGGATAAATACAATAAAAAGCTGCCGAAGAATTTCATCGGTGTGCCGGAAGCGGAGATTCACCACAACGGCAGTTTCGGTATTTTGGAGGTACAGGGCTTGGTTGCATCCATCGAAGGTCTTGATGCAATGCTCAAGGCGAGTGAAGTGCGCCTGATACATACGGAAAAGCGCCTCGGCGGAAGATTGGTTACTTTAATTGTGACCGGCAGTGTTTCTGCGGTAAAGGCAGCGTTGGAGAGCGGCATAGCGCGCGCAAGTGCGCTCGGCGAGATTTTCGGTACAGCTTGTATTGCAAGACCGCATAACGAGCTTTTGAAGTTCTTTGACTTGGAGGTATAAGCAATGGCAGAAATCGATGTTGCAAAAATTGAAGCTGCCGTAAGTCAGATTTTGGCAGAATATAAGCAAGACCAGAATGAGGAAATCAGAATTGGCGTATCGCAGCGCCATGTTCATCTTTCCAAAGAGGACTTGGAGACGTTGTTCGGCAAGGGCTATGAGCTGCACAAGAAAAAGACACTGATGGGCAGAGAGTTTGCCAGCGAAGAGGTTGTAACCTTGGTTGGTCCTTCCCTTCGTGCGATTGAAAATGTGCGCGTGCTTGGTCCGGTCAGGAAAAATACGCAGGTAGAGATTTCCCGTACAGACACATTTGTGTTGAAAGTAAGTCCGCCGGTGCGTCCGTCGGGGGAAATCAAGGGCTCTGCAAGCTTAGTGCTTGTTGGTCCGAAGGGCAGCATTTATTTGAAGGAAGGCGTAATTATTGCAAACCGCCACATTCATCTCACACCGTCTTACGCAGAGCGTCACGGCATTGCAGACGGGGATTATGTGGATGTAATGGTAGAAGGCGAAAAGCCGACCAAGTTTTATGATGTGCAGGTGCGTGTGCGTGACGATTTCAATGTAGAAATGCACATTGACACGGACGATGCCAACTCTGCAGCATTGAAAAATGGTAATTTAGTGAAGATTATTCATAAGAAGTGAGGTAAACTATGTTCGCTCTGGAAAGACAGAAACGGATTATAGACAAGTTAAAAGAGGATGGCTCGGTGCTTGTAAGTCAGCTTGCGCTAGAGCTTGGCGTAACCGAGGAGACTGTGCGCCGCGATTTAGAAAAGCTTGAAAAGCAGGAAGCACTGCTGCGTACACATGGTGGTGCGGTACCGATTGCAGGCACGAACTACGAATATTCTTTGGAAACGCGCAAAAATCTAAACACCGAGGCAAAAGCGCGTCTTGCAAAGGAAGCGGTAAAGCACATTGTGCCGGGCGACACCATTTTTTTGGATGCGTCGACAACAACGTTCTACATTTCAAAGGAATTAAAGAATATGAAGAACGTGACCATCGTGACCAATTCGCTGCGCGTGATTAACGAGCTTGCCTCCACGCCGGATTTAAAGGTCATCAGCGTGGGCGGTATTGTGAGTAACAATCAGTCCTTGGTAGGCATTGGTGCGCAAAACGATATTGTGGAAAAATATTTTGCCAACAAAATGTTTTTCTCCAGCCGCGGCATCGCTGAGGATACAGGCATCCTGGAAAGCAACGAGCAGGAATACGGTGTAAAGCAATGTATGCTCAAAAATGCCGGCAAAAAATATTTCGTGTGTGATAAATCCAAGCACGGCAGAGTCGGGTTTGAGCGGCTTGCACGCTTTAGTGAAATTGATTATGTAATTACAGAGGGCTCGTTTGGTGAAAGCTTTGAACAGAAGCTAGCTGATGAGGGCGTAAAGGTCATTTGTGTAGAATAAGTGAAAGGACAGGGTTCTCCCCTGTCCTTTTTATTATAAAAATCGTACATTATTGCGGTATGGAAAATGTAAGTTTTTGCGCGGCAAACTCAAAAATACAATATCTAGTATTTTTTATTGGGAATATCAACATATAGTGGCAGAAATATGCATAAAAAAATTTGCTTTTCTTGTCTGAAAATATTGACTTTAACCAAAATACCTTGTATAATTGTATTATCTATTATAGTGCTGATTTTGTCGCTTTCTGTGTCAGGCACAGAAATCGCAAGATGTCTGTGTGGGCACGGAAAACACAATTCCAGCCGCGCGCAGAGCGCGAACAAAATGGGTATCTATTTTATAAATTTTATTTTAAGGAGGGCATGAGGATGATGAAAAAAGTCCTTAGCGTAGCTTTGAGCGTAATTATGGTACTTAGTGTACTTAGCGTTCCGGGCTTCGCAGCAGATCCGGCAGCGGTAGAATATACCGTGTCGAACGTTTCCTATGCCGGCGAAGCTTATTATGATGATGGCGAAAACGCTGGCTATGCAATGGTTGACGGTATCACTTCTATTCCGGACAACGGTAAGAAGTTAGTACCGAGCGTGGAAATCAGCGCAAGCGCAGATACCACGGCAACTGTAATCTTTGCAGTGTACACAGAGGGTGTACTGACAAATGCTTTTTATGAAACAAAAGCAGTTGGTACAACGGCTGTGGAATTCTCCAAAGAAATTACGGTAGTTGACAATGAAAAAGAAACCTACAAGGTATTCGTACTTGGTGCAGACGGTAAGGCGATTGCACCGGTATCGAACTTCCCGGTAGCTGAGAATGCATTAGAGTATATGGTAATTACATATGCTGACGGCACATCCGAGAAGGTTTTTGGTGCAGACTTAACCGGCGATACAGTCCGCTTAGAGGTTACGGATGCACGTAGGGCAGCAAATCCGAGCATTAAGGTAGTGCCGGTAGATAACTCTACAGAGGTCTCTATCGATATTGATGCAGACTTTTGGCAGAACGGCGCAGCTGTAACATTTGCGCCGATTTCCGGCGATCCGGTTGTTTTAAAAGTTCTTCCGGATTTGGTTGAGTTAAAGTATGTACCGACACTGAGCTATCTGTATGCATTTGAAAATGCCGGTGGTGACAAAGCGGTAAATTCCGGCATACACAATGTAGAAGCTGTTACAAAGTTTACCGGCACAGATGTAACCGTTAAGGTTCCGGTTGGTACCACAGCACTTGCTGTTAAGAAGATTGAAATCGGCGCAGGCACAGCAAATGCAGCATCCATTGCAGCATTTGAGGTTTCGATGAACGGCGACAGTGCAACTGTAGAAAAGACAGCAGGCGGCAAGACCTATACATTCAACTTTGTATGGGACGATGCACAGCCGTACATTTATAATGTAACGACTGCAAATATTACAAAGCCGAAAAGAACTGTAATTGTTCGTACAAATGGTAAGGCATTGAGAAGCAGCTCGTCCTCCAGCACAGAGGTAACGGCAGCATCGGCGGCAAAGGCACTGGATTCCGGTGATACATTGGCGGACAACAGTGCGAATATGAAAGTTAAGATTAACGGCACAGCACTCCCGAATGACGGCAGCGTTTTGGTGCTGAGCACCGGTAATATGGAAGCCGGCAACCGTGCTGCAACATTAAGTAGCGTTATCTCGGCAACCGGTAAGTTTATCAAGGGTCCGGCTGACCCGAATTGGGTAACCTTCACACCGTCCGCTGACGGTACGCTGTATGTGCGCGCAACGCAGGCGGACGCAATGGAAGCTACATACGACTGGGATGAAGTCGCAGGCGATGCTTCCTGGTATGTTGTATCCGATGCAAAGCTTGATGATACGGCTGTTAAGCTGTACGCAAAGGACTTTACGGCAGGTACACCGGTGTCTATTCCGACACAGGCAATTGATGCAGACGAGATCAATTTCGTAAACGGCAAACTGGATGTAGCAAACGTGGGCAAGGAAAAGATGTACCGCTACGAAGCGCCGAGTGAGGGCGGTGGACTGCCGGCACGTTTGATGAGCACAAATAACGGGGTAACCTGGACAGCTGTAGAAAATACAGCATTCGACAGATATAGCTCCGTAAATGGTGTTACGCAGGGTTATAATTCCTGGTTTATTATTTCCTTTAATGATATGCCGGCAAATCCGGATGGTCCGGGCGAAGGCGGCGATCCGGAAGTTCCGCCGGTAGATCCGGACGAGCCGGATGAGCCGGAAGTTCCGGCAGCGCCGACCCTTGAATGGGAGAGCGCAATTGCACTTACAGACACACCGAAGACACAGGGTCAGGGTCCTGAAAACCGCAGAAACCTGCATAAAGACGGCTTGTACAGAGTTGGCGCAGTGAGCGGCAGCGTAGAGCTGAATCCGGAAGAAACAACAGTAAATCTTACTGTTCCGTACGGCGTAGAAGTTGTTAAGATGGGCGCTGTAAGCGTAAATCTTTTAGACGACGCAGACCATGCAGCAACAGCTACAGTTACAGTTGCAGAAGTTGAATACACTGTAAACGTATCCTGGGCAGCATATGCATACAATGCAGAAAACGCAGATATGCCGATGCTCTATGATTTAGAGTACACAGCAACTGACAGAACCGGTCTGTATGATACAAGCTGGTACTATGCAATCCCGACAAACCTCGTATTGGATGCTGACCACGACTATGTTGTCGGCGAAGGCGATTTGAAGGGTAGTTATACGAATGATAAAGGCAAGACGACTAATGTAGACAAGCCGTCGGGCACATGGCTTACAAAAACGTCTCACGACAATGTAAACCTGACCTCTACCAACAGTGGTGGCCAGGTAAATCGTCTCCACTTAGGTCCGACGGCGTTTGAAAGCTGGGTAACCGCAGGTTATCTTGATACCAAGTATGACCTCAATGGCGCAACCTCCATTATTGCGAACTATACAGACGTGGCTGAAAATAATGCAGTTCGTTATAAGTTCAAAGCCGGTGTAGACGGTTATGTAATCGTTGCATCCAACCAAGCGAACACCGCGCTTACAGCAGAGGATGGCTGGGCACAGCTGACCGGCGCAACAATGAAGTTTACAAACTCTTCCACAGGCGATCAGGGAACGGCGTTGAATAATCCGCCGGAAGGCCATACAAACGTGGCAAAGAGCTACGCTGAATGGTCCGGCGCTTGCGACTATATCTATGCGAAGAAGGTATCCGTGGGCGAAGTTGTAGAAGTTGCAGAATCTACTGTTAAATCGGTCTATCCGCCAATCGTAATCGTAGCAACAGAGGATATGATTACACTGGATATCGAAGATACAGAAGATCCGGAAACTCCGGTAGATCCGCAGCCGCCGGTAGAGCCGGAAGAACCGGTTGAGCCGGAAATTCCGCCGGTAGATCCGGAAGAACCGCCGGTAGTAGACAACAGTGCAAATGAGCTTGATTTGACCTACACCACAGCTTTGGCGCTGACAGCAATGGCTTCGACAGGTAAATATGCAAACGCTGTTAACCGTGTAAGCGGCGAAAAGTCGATTTATGCAGGCGGCTTCTATATGCCGATGCTCGTAAGCGAAGCAGTTAATGCAACTGTTGACCACGAAGCAAAGACAGCTGTTGTAACCGTACCGTTCGGTACAGAGGTTGTAAACCTTAACGCTGCAACCGTTGCAGGTACAGGCATTGACCTGGCTGACAATGCAACTGTTGTAATGCTCAACGACAACGGCGCGGCAAAGACCTTCGACGTTGTTGCAGGTGAAAACACCTATGCAGTAACCGTAAAATGGGCAGACGCTGCAGATGCGAACATGGGTCTTGCATCTACAGGCGCAGATGTTTACGGCGTAAAATATAAGATGGCTGACCTCTGGGCAGGTAGCACAAAGGCGTATTCTCTTGTTCCGACAACACTCGATATGAGCGTTGCCTTAGAAATTGATGCAGCCTATTATGAAGCGCTGGGCGAGACTGTTCCGACAGAATTTGCAAACGGTGTACGTTTTGTAGCTACCGGATTTGGTGTTACAAATATGACCTCTAAAAACTCTGTAGCGGATTATGGTGACCTTGCTCGTTATAAGATTTTCAATGACGCAATGAAGGCGTGGGTAGCAGCAGGCATTATTGCTGATACAGACGACCTCGACGGTGCAACACTTGTAAATACAGGTGTACATTATCAGACACATAACTCGAGCATGTTTACTGCATCCGGTGCAAATGTAGACATGGACAGCTATTTAGCATTTAATGTTGAAGAAGCAGGCGTTGTTTATGTAATTCCGGGCGGCAAGGGTACATTTACAAATGATGATACCTGGACAAAGGTGGATGCAGAGACCCTTCTTGCAAGACGTAACGGTGCAAGTGGTAACTACTACTACCATATGGAAACCTACGATGACGAAGTATATGTAAAGAACGTAGCAGCAGGTGATGCGGTTACCGTTCCGGTAACAGTAGCATCCGGCGACCTTACACCGATTGTTATCTACGATGCAGGCGCAACATTTGTTGCTCCGACTCCGGAAGAACCGGTAGAGCCGGAAGAACCGGTAGAGCCGGAAACACCTTCGCTTGGTGATATCGAAGACGGCGGCTTAGTAGAAGATACCGGCGTACTGGCTGAAACAGTAGAAGCTCCGGATGCAGTACAGGATGCTGCAAGCACAGATATTACCGTTGAAGGTAACAAGGGCGAAGAAGCACGCGGTGAGCACGTAGTTGTAATGGTGCTTGGCGTTAAGAGTCGTGATGCAGAGGGTAATCCTACAATGTGGACACTCGCTGACGTACGAGCTGCACTTGCAGGTGGCTCCGGCGACCTCGTTGCAGCAGGTATTATCCTCGGTATGGGCAGTGCAACTGTTGATGAAAACGGTGATTACACTGTTGACATGACATTGCCGAACAGCGTAACAAGCGGTAGCTACGATGTCGTTATCGACGATGAAACACACGAAGATGCTCTTGAATATGTTGCAATTTCCGAAAAGGTTGCAGCATACAACGCAATCGTGACCGGCGCAGCTGATCCGTTTGCAAATGTGAATTTGATTATCTCTACAAACGATATTTACACAGGTCTTACACCGGCAGGCAAGGCAGCTGTTGAAGCTTCCGTACTTGCAAAGGATGCTGTAGCAGCACTTCCGGAAATCACAGAGACAGCGCCGGGTTCGGGCGAATATGTAGGACTTGAAAACATCGCTGTTCTCGGTGCAATCATCGACACAAGAATTGCAGTAGAAGCACTCAACGATGGTGCAGACGCAGCAGAGCTTGATACGGTTTGGGATTACATCTTACCGGCAGCAGATGCTGAAAGCGATGATATCGTTGCAGTAGCAGCTGCAATCTACGAAGATGCAGCAGCACTCAACGCTACAGGTAAGGCAAATGTTGTAGCAGCACTCTCTGAAAAGGCTTACGAAACCAAGACCGTAAACGGCGCTCAGGTTTCCGTTAAGACTCAGGTTGCTGAAGACTTTGCTGAAGCAGTATTCGTTGAATTAATCAACAACACAGGTTATACAAACATCAATGCAGTAGCAACAGTAGTAAACGATTACATCGCAGCAGGTGTATTCGAAGAGCTTACAAGCGTTTCTACAGCGACACTTTCTACAATCGTAAAGGATTACACTATCACCTCTTATGCAGACTTTGAAGAAAAGGTTGCAGCGATTGTGGGTGGCGACGATACACCGTCCACAGGTGGCACGGAAGTTGTTCCGAGCACACCGGGTACAAACACCGGCACAACCTCCGGCTCTATGTCTAACACCACAACCGGTGTTAAGGATCCGGTAACAGATGAAAAGCCGTATAAGGCACTGTCCGAATTCAAGGATGCAGCAGATGCAGCATGGGCTGCTCCGGCACTCCAGATGATGCTTGACAGAAACATTTTGAACGGCTATGAAGATGATACAATCAGACCGAACAACACTGCTACTAGACAGGAAGTTGCTAAGATGCTCGTTCAGGCACTCTCTAAGGTGAATTCGGCAGCTTGGACAGGTTTTGATGATGTTGCGCAGGGCGAATGGTACTACTCTTACATTGCAACTGCAGTAAATGAGGGTATTATCAAGGGCGTAGGCGACAACAAGTTCGGTACAGGTGCGCTGATTACAAGAGAAGACCTCTCTGTACTGATTTACAGATACCTTACAAGTAAGGGCAATGTACTCAATACCGCAAGCGCGAACTTTACAGATGCAGCAGCCATCAGCGATTATGCAGCAGAAGCAGTAAATGCACTGGCAAATGCAGGCGTAATCAGAGGCTATGCAGATGGCGGCTTCAACCCGAAGGGCAATGCAACTCGTGCGGAAATTGCGCAGGTACTTTACAATGTAATTACCATCTTCGGTCTGTAAGAACGGATAGAGAATTAAGGGAGGTTTAACAATGAAATTATTTAAAAAAGTAATGTCATTGATTATTGCATCAGTTATGATGTTGCAGGTAGCGGCTTTTGCCGCTCCTGCACCTGCCGATGTCGAAGGCACATACTACGAGAACGCTGCAAAGCTTTTGAGTGCTCTCGAGATTATGATCGGCGACGGCAGCAGCTTCAATGGCGATAACAACATTACACGTGCAGAATTTACAAAGATTATGGTTGTAGCTGCAGGTCATGCAAACATCGTTTCCGGCTATAAGCCGACAGGTGTTTTCACAGACGTTGCTACAAGCGAATGGTATGCTCCGTATGTTGAATTTGGTAAGGATATGGGTGCTATCAATGGTATGGGTGACGGCACATTCGCTCCGAATGCGAACGTTACGGGCGAGCAGGCTGTTAAGATGATGGTTTCCACTATTGGTTACGGTCTGAGAGCAAGCGAAGAAGGCGGCTATCCGGCAGGCTACATCACAGTAGCACA
>JAFQPV010000238.1 GCA_017411585.1 Clostridia bacterium
ACTCCATATGTACAACCTTGTTGCCGTCTACCTCTGCAACACGGACAAGGTTTTTGGAGCCCGTATTTTCCGTAACGGAGCTGATGGTGTCTAAGAATACACCCTTTTCCGGTTGTGCGCCAACCGTGCCGTTTTCAAATGTGATGTTAAAAACGGTGGTGACCTCTTCGTCCGCCGCAAGCACGCTGATGCCGCCCGCGCAGGACAAAAGCATCACCATAGCCAGCAGCATAGAAATCAGCTTTCTCATTTGCATTACCTCCTTAAATTGGATCTCATTTACTTCATCTTTACGATATACAGCTGCGGATAGCCCTCCGCATCGCGGTCGGATGCGTAGAGCACCTGATCGTCGGACCAGCTGAAGCACGGATGACAATGCGTATCCTGGAATCTCCAGGAGGTGTTGTGCTCGCAAAGCACCTCGCAGGTTGCTTCCTCGCCGGAAATGTCAATAAGTAAAATATCATCGAGCGCGTCGCCGACTAAAAGTGTGTGCGGACCGTTGCAGTGGTAGTGGTTGCAGTAAAACGGCATATCCATCTTCTTTAAGATATTGCATTCCTTATCTGCAAAGCCAATCCAAGCCTCTGCGCCTTTTGTTTCCTCCTCGGAGGCAATCAGCTGTGTTCTGTCGGAGGTGATTGTGCCGTCGTGGCCCTTGCCGCGGTTGTCGAAGAACATCAAGCCGTCCTGCGTCCAGAACTCGTGACCTACGCAGTCATCCTCATACTGACGAAAGCACGCCTCCACATGGCGTGTTACGGTGTTGAAAATCCAGATTCTCTGGTGCACCATATTCCAAGGACCCTCGTGGCAGAATGCAAAATATTCATTGGTATCCGATGCCCACTGCGTGTGACCTAAGCGGTGTGTATCCTCGAACACCAAATCGCCGCCGCTGCCGTCCATACGAATGATATAAATATACCCCTTCTTTAAGCGGTACAGATTTTCGTGGAAGCCGCCGTAGTTTTCATTGCTGTTGGTCACTTTTTCGCGCCACGGACCTTCCTGGTTTGCATAGCACAAAACATATTTTTCATCATAGCTGATGCTCGGATTCGATAACGGACATCCCGCCTGCGCACGGAACAAAAGCAGATATTCGCCCGTTGCACGCTCCCAGCGATACAAGTCGCCGTCGCCGATGAAGAGCACGAAGCGACCGTCATTTGTTTTTGTAAAGCTGCGCACCGTTTTAAATTTCTGTGCAAAATCCGTCAGGCGCACGCTTTCACCGGTTTCCAGGTTCATCGAATACAAATCCGTATACGCCTTTGTATTGGACAAATGCTCGTCCGTGTGCAGATAAATAATTTCCTTATCGCCTGTATTAAAGGAATTTTCCGTAAAATAGAAATGAATGTTTGTACCTGTCTGTGTGAGCTGAATGACCTCACGACCACTCTTTTTATCAATGTATGTACGCATCTCACTCGGGCGTACTTCTCCGACTTTAGACATAACGCAATCTCTCCTTATCTTATTTTAAAAAGTCTTCTCTGTACGGGTTAAAGGTGTCTAAAAGAACGCCCTTCTTTAAGCAAACGCAGCCGTGCACCACATTCGGTGTCTTATAAAGTGTGTCGCCCTTTTTCACGATTTGCTTTACGCCGTCGATGGTGAATTCAAACTCACCCTCGAGCACATAGGTCAGCTGGGAATGCGGATGCGAATGCATCGCACCGATTGCGCCTTCCTCAAAATGCACCTCTACCTGCATCAGCGCATCGCCGTATGCTAAAATCTTGCGGGAAACACCGCCGCCCTGGTCCTCTAAAACATAATCCTCTGCTGTTACAAACGCTTTGTTTGCTCTGTCTAATTTCATTTTATATCCTCCTTTGAATTTAATTATATTGAAACAATTCTATTATAACGCATA
>JAFQPV010000239.1 GCA_017411585.1 Clostridia bacterium
AATCGGACCGTGTGGAGATTTTAACCGGTGTGCGCGGCGGAAAAACGCTTGGCAGTCCGGTTGCGCTTCGCATCGAAAATCGCGACTATAAAAATTGGGAAAAAATTATGGGCGCGCTGGAGGCAAATGACGAGCGCGCTGTATATGTTGCACGCCCGGGGCACGCAGACCTTACGGGTGCAATAAAGTATGACCACGCGGATATGCGCAATGTACTCGAGCGCGCCAGTGCGAGAGAGACAGCAATCCGTACGGCTGTGGGGGCTCTTTGTATGTGCCTTTTAGAGGAATTAGGCATCACAGTTACCGGGCGCGTTGTGCGCGTGGCAGATGCGGTGGACAACACACCGTATACCGTAGCGGATTTAAAAGAAAAAATTGCGGCTTCGGATATGCGTATTTATGATGCCGAAACCGAAAAGCGCGCGATTGATTTGATTGATGCGGCGCGTGAAGCGGGTGAGTCTTTGGGCGGTGTTGTTGAAATTGTTGCAGAAGGCGTTATGCCGGGACTCGGCAGTTATGTGCACTATGACAGAAAGCTTGATGCTGCACTTGCCGGTGCATTGATGAGTGTGCAGGCAATTAAAGGCGTTGAGGTTGGTATGGGATTTGAAGCGGCATCTGTCGGCGGCTCTAAGGTGCATGATCCGATTGTGTACAATGACGGTTATACAAGGCTAACCAACAATGCCGGAGGCATTGAAGGCGGTATGTCTAATGGGGAGACGATTGTGCTTCGCGCAGCGATGAAACCGATTCCGACTTTGTATACACCACTGCAAAGCGTAGATATTCGCACAAAGGAAAAGGTACTTGCTACAGTGGAACGAAGCGATGTTTGTGCGATTTCTGCTTGCAGTATTGTCTGCGAAGGTGTTGTCGCTTTTGAGCTTGCAAAAGCCGTTTTAGACCGCTGTGCTGCTGATAATATGACACAGCTTAAAAGGTCGATTAGTAACAACTAACTTTTAGCGACGTTGTTTGAGGAGGTGTGCCGTTTGACAACGCAAGAGCTTATAGAAAAATGTGCATCAGGAGATGCGCAGGCTTTTGACGTGCTGGTACGCACGTACCAAACAAAAATTATAAATATTGCTTACGGTATGCTCCAAAATAAAGAGGATGCCTATGATGTTGCACAAGAAGTCTTTATAAAGATTTACCGAAACATCGGTGCCTTTACCGGAAAAGCATCTTTGGATACTTGGATTCATCGTATTACAGTCAATGCAAGCTTGGATGTGCTACGAAAAAACGGGCGGCGTGTGCAGACAGTGCCTTTAATGACAGAAAAGGATGATGCACAAGTCGAATTGCCGATTGTAGATGAGAGCGCGGCACCGGAAAAGCTTGCACTTGCCTCGGAGCGGCGACGCGAAATCTTAGCCGCGATTGGGAAACTGCAGGAAAAATATCGAACGGTGCTCGTCTTGCGTGAGTTTGAGGATATGGATTATGAACAGATTGCATCAACGCTGAATATCAGTGTCGGTACAGTCAAATCGCGACTCAGCCGTGCAAGAGAAAAATTACGGAACTTTTTAGAAAAATAAACGTCAAATAAGTAGTAGCGAAAAAGGAGGTGCGCTTATGGACTGTCGTCAGGTTTGTCAGCTTTTAAGTGAATATACAGACGGATTTATGCCGAAGGAAACCGTAGAGCAGGTTGAGGCGCATCTGAAAAATTGTGATGCGTGCAGAAAAGAAGCAGAAGCTTTTTTTGCCTTGCGAAAGGAAATCCGCGCGCTTCGCATTGAAAATACTGATGATTTTGTGTTTGATATTGAGCGTGTAAAGAAACCGGTGTCCGTGCCGTTTATGCGTCGCGGTTGGGTGCGTAGTCTTAGTGCAGTTGCGGCGTGTTTGGTATTGTTTATCGGCATCTACGCTGCGGTAGACCACGGGTATCATACACCCGGAGAAGATGATTTGACTTTGTATGTGGCAGATGCTGTGCAGGATACATCTGCGCCAAAGCCGGCTTTTGGGCAGGTGGAGGATGCGAAAGAAGAAAACAATGAGAAGCAGAGAGAAATTACACCGAAAACGGCTGCTGCACCAAAAAAGCAAGCACCGGAAATTGTTAAGGATGAGGCGACGACGAATGTGGTGATAAAC
>JAFQPV010000240.1 GCA_017411585.1 Clostridia bacterium
CACACCGTGCCGGTTTGAATGCCGAGCTGTGTCATAAAGAAAAGTGCATAGCCTAATCCGCCGGTAAGCAGATGTACACCGAAAAACCAAAGGGCACACTGCAGGAATTGCTTTAAAGAATAAAAACGAAAGCTGATGCACAAAAGCGTTAGTAAAATCAAAAGCTTACACATTGTGCCTTGCAGCAGTGAAAGTGAAGGAAAGAACAGCAAAACTGCATAAATGCTGCCAAGCAACGCGCCTGCAAGCTGGCGCATAAAATGCGCACTGTTTTTTGTCAGCTTTTTTGTACAAAGCAGCAAATATAAGTTTGAAAACAGATTGGTTATAAACAGCACATCTGCATAAATAGTTATGTGCATAGCATCACCGCCTTTGAAGATACGACATTTATTATATGCGGTATACGGGTGTTAAACGTGTAGAAAAAAACAGACGAAATTCGATTTTAATTCGACACGAAGCAGGAAAAATTCGTGCAATGGATGAAAATGCGCAAAAAAATACACTTGCACGAAAGATATGCAAGTGTATTTTGTAAGATACCGTCGGTATATCAGAAGCCGAGCTCTTCGTCAACTAAAATGACCTTGATTCTGTTTTTCTGTCGCTGACGTGCGCAGATGACGTAGTCTGCGCAAATGCGAGTGTCGGAGTTGCAGCCGTCTGCAATGCATGGCTTTTCTTTTTCCATTGCAACACAGTGCCCTGTTTTTGCACAGTAGGTATCACAGCCGAGACGTTTGGCATTTTTTGGTGCGGCAATGGTTTTTATGCGAATGTGCGCTGCTTCTATATCTTTGACGATTTTGTTTTTGCCTACAAGCAAAATGACGGATTTCGGACCGAACAAAATCGGCGCAACGCGGTTTGCATTGCCGTCTACATTAAAGATTTCGCCGTTTTCCGTTACGGCATTTGCACCGGAAATGTATACGTCTGCCGTCAGCGCGCGCAGCATCACGTTTCTGATGCCGTCGGCATCCAGGCCTGCTTCGTAGCGGTCAAGGTAGTTGTAATCGCCGTTTTTAAGAAGCTCTAAAACGCCGCATTGCGCCAATGTAACTGAACCGCCGACGGATACGCTTGCCCCAGTCGGCAAAAGGGTTTTAAGCGTGTCGAGAGCATCAGTCGCAGATGCAACCGTGTAGACCTCCATATTGTTGTTTTTTAAAGCTTGTTCAACATTTGTAAAATTCATTTTCTTCACCTCTTGGTAATAGTATACAAGAAAAAAAGCCGAAATTCAATTCCGATTCCACAGATTGTGTAAAATGTGCTTAAATGCTTGACATCGGAATGCTTTTTAGTGTAAAATAATTCTATTATTTTTACAATGGGATTTTGTATAGTATTCTGGGAAAAGGGTGTATGGATATGTTTTTGATTAAGCGAAAAGAGAGCTTAAACCCGACGGTTTCTTTGATGGAAATCGAAGCACCGCTTGTTGCAAGAAAAGCGCAGGCAGGTCAGTTTATTATTTTGCGTGTGGATGATGAAGGTGAGCGTATTCCGCTGACGGTTTCGGATTATGACCGCGAAGCAGGTACGGTAACCATTATTTATCAGATTGTCGGCGCAACCACCAAAAAGCTCGATGCAAAAAAAGCAGGCGAGTATATTGCAGACTTTGTCGGTCCGCTCGGTGTTGCTTCGCATACGGAAGGTCTTAAGAAGGTGGCAGTTATCGGCGGCGGTGTCGGCTGTGCGATTGCATATCCGATTGCAAAGAAGCTGCATAAGCAGGGTGCCGAGGTGCACGCCATTGTCGGCTTCAGAAATAAGGACCTTGTGATTTTAAAGGAAAAGTTTGAAGAAGTCAGCGACGTGTTCAAGATTATGACAGACGATGGCTCCTGCGGCGAAAAAGGTCTTGTAACGGATGCGCTTAAAGCGCTTATTGACGGTGGCGAAAAATACGATGAGGTTATTGCTATCGGTCCGCTGATTATGATGAAGTTTGTATGTAAGCTTACAAAAGAGTATGGCATTAAGACGATTGTCAGCATGAACCCGATTATGATCGACGGTACGGGTATGTGCGGCGGCTGCCGCTTAACTGTCGGCGGGGAAACAAAGTTTGCCTGCGTAGACGGCCCGGATTTTGACGGTCACTTAGTGGATTTTGATGAAACGATGCGCAGAGCCGCAATGTATAAGGAATTTGAAAAACACAGCTATGAAGATACATGTAATCTTTTAAATAAGGAGGTTGAGTAAGCGATGCCGAATATGTCCCCGAAGAAAAACGAAATGCCGACGCAGGCGCCGGAAATTCGTAGTAGAAATTTCGATGAAGTAGCACTTGGCTACACACTGCAGCTTGCAGAGGACGAGGCAGAGCGTTGTCTCAACTGCAAGCATAAGCCGTGCGTAAGCGGCTGCCCGGTGCAGATTGATATCCCGGGTTTTATCAGTAAGATTAAAGAAAAGGATTTGGAGGGCGCATATGATGTGATTTCCAAGTCAAGCTCGCTTCCGGCAGTTTGCGGCAGAGTTTGCCCGCAGGAATCGCAGTGTGAGAAAAACTGCGTTCGCGCCATCAAAGGCGAGCCGGTCGGCATCGGTCGTTTGGAGAGATTTGTTGCTGACTATCATATGGCAAACAATACAAAAGCACCGGTAAAGCCGGAGGCGAATGGTCATAAGGTAGCGATTGTCGGCGCAGGTCCGGCTGGTCTTACCTGTGCAGGTGACCTTGCAAAGAAGGGGTATGCCGTAACCGTATTTGAAGCATTGCACGTTGCAGGCGGCGTTCTGGTATACGGTATTCCGGAGTTCAGACTCCCGAAGGAAATCGTAAGAAAAGAAATCGAAGGTCTTAAGGCACTCGGCGTTGAGGTGTGCACCGATATGGTTATCGGTAAGGTGCTCTCCGTTGACGAGCTTCTCGACGACGGCTATGAAGCAGTATTCATCGGCTCCGGCGCAGGTCTGCCGCGCTTTATGAATATTCCGGGCGAAAACTTAAACGGCGTATACTCCGCTAACGAGTTTTTGACCCGTGTAAATCTGATGAAGGCGTACAAAGCGGGTAGTGCAACACCGGTGAAGAAAATCAAAAACGCAGCTATTGTCGGCGGCGGTAACGTTGCAATGGACGCTGCACGCTGTGCAAAGCGCCTCGGTGCGGAGAATGTATACATCGTATACCGCCGCTCGATGGACGAAATGCCGGCGCGCCGCGAGGAAGTAGAGCACGCAGAGGAAGAGGGCATTATCTTTAAGACGCTCAATAACCCTGTGGAAATCCTCGGCGATGAAAACAGTGTCGTAAGTGGCATCAAGTGCGTGGAGATGGAGCTTGGTGAACCTGACGAATCCGGCAGACGCAGCCCGATTGTAAAAGAAGGCAGTGAGCACGTGATTGATGTTGACTGTGTTATTATGTCGATTGGTACCTCGCCGAATCCGCTCATCCGCAATACAACCGAAGGTCTTGAAACGAACAAGCGCGGCTGTATCATCACGGAAGAGGAAACCGGTCTTACCTCCCGCGAGGGCGTGTATGCCGGCGGTGACGCCGTAACCGGTGCCGCCACCGTAATTCTTGCAATGGGCGCAGGTAAAAATGCCGCAAAGGCAATTGATGAGTATATTCAGAATAAGTAAGACGAAGGGCACATTCCCATTGGGAGGTGTCCTTTTTATTTATCTAACAAAATGACAAATATATCACGCAAAAATCTATGTACAATTTTCATTGCTTGCGATATAATAACAAAAAAGCTTTGGGAGGAGATAAAATGGCAATCAGAATAGACAAAGAAAACAAAATCTTTTATTTGGAAACGCCGAATACGAGCTATATCATCGGTATTTACAAAGACAAATATCCGATACATATGCACTATGGTAAAAAGATTGAAGCAATGCCGTGCATCGAGGAAACCATGCAGATTGGTAAACGCGGCTTTTATTGCACAGAGGAAATTGACGGCGAGCGGGTTTGTCCGGAATATCTGCCGCACGAGTATCCGATGTTCGGTGCGCCGGACTTAAGAAATCCTGCATTTCACGCAATTTACGCTGACGGCAGCTGCGTCGGTGATTTTCGCTATGACGGCTATAAGACGGAAGCGGGCAAGCCGAAGCTTGAAGGCCTGCCGGCAACTTATACGGAAGCGGAATCGGAAGCAGATACGCTGTACATTTATTTAAAAGACAGCGTAACAAATGTGCGTATTGCGCTTTGCTATACCGCATTTAATACGGTGGATGCTATTGCACGCAGTGTGCGTATCGAAAACGGCGGGGAAGATGAAATCGACATTCGCTCTGCTTTAAGTATGAGTA
>JAFQPV010000241.1 GCA_017411585.1 Clostridia bacterium
ATGAAAGTTTTTCTTCTTTACTATGATGATTATTTGTTCCACCTTTTGGTCTTCCCATATAAATCAACCCCTTTTCTTTAGTATAGCATAAAAAATGATGGTAGACACTTTTTTGTGTCTACCATCATTATATCACTTCAGTGTATAAAACTACACAGTGTCTTTTTGGACTATTTCTTGGTTGTCTTCTTTGCAGTCGGCTTCTTTTCTTCTGTTTTTTTCGGTGCAGCTTCTTTTTTTGCTACTTCCTTCTTTGGAGCCGCTTCTTTTACTACTTCCTTCTTCGGTATAGCTTCTTTTTTCTCAGCTGCTTTCTTTGCCGGCTTTTTCGCAGTCGGCTTCTTTAAAAGCGCCTGCACTGCTGCAACATCTGCCGGATTGCCGTGTACGGTAACCTTGCCCTCGTTCATTGCTTTTTCCAAGCCGATTCTGCCGGCGAACACCTTTTTAATCTCCGTTGAAAGGCCGATAATCTCCGATGTGCGATCCACATAATCATACGGCTCTACACTGAACACACCATCGATATTTGCGATATAGAAAATACCGCCGCAGTCTTCATCTGTCATATTTACCTGCATTGCAAATGCTTCTGTAAGCTTCTTCGTATCAGCATCTGCAAACTTATCTTTAAACTCCTGAAATTTCTTTTCAAAGATCATTTCAATCTCCTCCTTCTAATCTATTATATCGCGATTTCGTATTGCTGTCAATCTGCTGTTCGGCGCCTTTTTTTGTCAAAAAACGTATAGATCAGCCAAAAGATTGCAAAACCAAACGCTGCACTTATTGTATCTAGCAGCACATCACTGAACAGCGGTCCGCGTCCGGGCACGAATGCCTGATGCACCTCGTCACTGACTGCATACATAAAGCAAATCAAAATTGTCCACAAACCATAGTTTTTCCACATACTGCTTTTCACCGATGCAGAAACCGATACGCCTAAACTGCAGTACAAAAACGCATGTGCGCATTTGCGCACAAAACGGTGCAGCAGCGCTGACTGCGCATAGTCTTCCAATCCCAAAAAATCCAGTATCTTAGAAAATAAACCACGTACATTCATGCTTAAATCCGCCGAATCCGCTTTGCTTTGCGCTGAAAACAAGAAAATAACCAGCATAATCAGCACAGTAACTCCCCAAAGCACGAATAACTTTGTATGCAATCGCTTCATCGTACATACAACGCAAGCATACCGTAAATCAGCTTGGCTGCCTCCTGTCGTGTTGCATTGTTTTGCGGATTGAAATTGCCCTGATCATCGCCGTTGATAATCCCGAGACTGACAAGTGTGCTTACAGCCTCCTGCGCATAAGATGCAATCTGCTGTGCATCATGGAAGGCAAGCGTTTTCGCCTCAACACCTTTTGCCAAATCCATTTTCACAAGCATACCGTATAAAATCTTACACATATCCTGACGCGTAATCGGCATACCAACACCAAACTGTGTCGCACTGATACCGCTTACAATTCCATGTTTCTTTGCAGAAGCAATATATGGTGCATGCCATGCATCTGCCGGCACATCTGCAAAATCACTCGTCAAACTCTTATCTTTCAGGTCAAACAACTCAACGGCAAGCTTCACAAATTCCTCACGTGTGATCTGTGCCTCCGGTGCAAACACACCTTCACTCTTGCCGGAGATAATGCCACGACGGAAGAGCGCTTCAATGTAATCCTTACCCCAACCATTTGCATCTGCAAAATACGGTTCTACAGCGCTAAGCTTGTATGTGCCTACCTTTTCAACACAACAATAAAGCATACCATCTGCATATGCTGTATACTTCACAGGCGCACTGCTTGCATCCTCATAATAAAGCATCACATTTGCCGTATTCACCGGAATGGCAAATCTAAACGGTTCAGTCAATTCCTTGCCTTCTACCGGTTTATCATTTTCAAAGTAGGCAACTTCTATCGTAGCGTCTAATGCGGAATCCGATTGAGAAATTTTATAAGCAAACCC
The DNA here is from genome assembly GCA_017411585.1 of Clostridia bacterium. Classification (GTDB taxonomy): domain Bacteria; phylum Bacillota; class Clostridia; order UBA1381; family UMGS1253; genus RGIG2041. The sequence goes on from JAFQPV010000241.1 coordinate 1,981, forward strand.
ACCTTGAACTACAGGAGGCTGATCCGAAGTTACTCCACCCGTTACGCTACCCGAGCTTTCACTGCCCGTATTTGAGCCTGACGGTTCATAAAGTCCGATTTCACGTAATGCATTCTTCAGCTGTTGCTTTTCTGTAGCGTTGTAGGTTGTATTCAGCTCTGTAGCCAACTTTTCAATTGACTGCTTCGCGCCAATCTGATTTTCACTCATGCTTATAAAGATATCTTCCAACAACGCACTGACTTTTCCGGCTTTAAAATCAGTCGCATTTGCATCTGTCAGCAGCGCTGCGCCCCCGTTCAATTCCACAGGCAAACCCAAAAAATGTGCCAAAACCGGGGCAGTAATTCCATCCTCACGACATATCTTCTCTAAACCCGGATACTTTTCATATTCGTGTTGCATCAGCCTCGTTAAGCTTGCCTCTGTCTGCGCCGTCAGCTTCCGCGTTACACGCTTTTGGAAACCCTCAAAATACTTACTGCGCAACGATTCATCTATTTTGTAGAGTTGCTCTATAGCTGTCTGCGCCGTTTTTTGGTCAATCACCTTAAACACCGGATGCAACAACGTGTTATACAAGGAGTCTGACTGCGGATTGTAATCGATAATCAAATTCGTTGCCAATGCCAAGCCCGAATCTGTTAAAAGCATCGGTAACGCAAGGGAAATCAAATCCGCACGCGCTGCCGGCGTATATTCCGACAAACTTTTAACAGCTGACTTCATCTGCGCTTCGTCACTGCATCCCGAAAATACGCCCAACAATAAAACAAGGCTTAAGATTAAACATAATCCCTTTTTCATTTTTTCACATCCCATTCTCGCTGTTTAAAAATAGGTTTTGGAGCGAACCCCAAAACCTATTTTCAAATTGTTTTTCTTATTTAAGAATACCCAATCTGTAAAGCGTGTTGTACAGCATAACAGCAGCTTCTGCTCTTGTTACATCATTCTTCGGTCTAAACGAATCGTCCGGATAACCGTTGATAACACCATATTGTACAAGGTTTTCAACATCTGCTACAAACCAATCTGCAATTACGCCATGGTCAGCAAACTCTTCCTTCGTCGTTAAGCCGGCATTACCCAGGATTCTGGAGAACAGTGCGGAAATTTCTTCACGTGTCAGAATCTCCTGCGGAGCAAAGCTACCATCACCATAGCCCTTATAAATGCCCATCTCTACCATCTTGTATACTGCATCTACAGCATAACCCTGAATGGAAGCATGGTCGCTAAATGCTACAGCACTTGCCGCCTTCTGACCTTCAACACCCAGCACTCTTGCCAAAATCACAGCCATCTCTTCGCGAGTTACACCCAGCTCCGGTTTATACTCTGTTTCACTGTGGCCATGCAGGAAGCCTGCAGTTGCAAGTACCGCAACGTAATCCTTGGACCAGTGGTCCTGAACATCATTAAATGTGGTCTTCTGACCGGAAATTGCATTTGTTGTACCGTTTGCCGATACAAAACCGATCTTGCTTGGATCCGGAATTGCCGGATACATATTCGGCTTCGGTGCCGGAACATTGCCTGTACCGGTACCCGCGCCTGTGCCGGAGCCTGTACCTGTACCGGAGCCTGTACCTGTACCGGAACCTGTACCTGTGCCGGAGCCGCTCGGGTCGGACGGAACTACGATTGTACCCTGTGCCTTATTCTTAAAGGAATTCGTTGTTTTCAGTGTTTCCGCAAAATCCTTCTTCATCTGCACTGTAACATTTGTATCCGCATTGATAATGTCGCAGAAAATTGTCATAAGCTGCTTTGCAGAAGTCACTTGTGTGCCGTTAATCTCCAATTCCTCTGTTTCAAGCAGAGCTTCAAGATTCGCTTTAAAAGTATTGTTTGTGAATCCATAAAACTCATAGTCAAAATTCGGATCGGTCGAAGCTGCGGTGAATACAACCACATCACGCAGGTTGTACAAAAGCTGATAGAACACTTCATTTGTTGCGCCATCTGCCTCGTGCTGAGAGCCAGCGAATAAGTAGCCACGAACCGCAGCTACACCTGCTGCATAGGATGCCGCATCATCATAGCCATCAAAACCAATACGATCATGCCAATCTTCCACTGCGTTCTTTCTTACTTCAACCGGCACACACTTAAGCAGCTTCAAATACAGCTTCAATGTCTCCTTTTCAGCATCCGATACACCGTATGCCAAAATGTAATCCTTCACCAATTGGCTAACTTCAGATTGGTCATCTACCAGACCAATCAATGTGTCCACACCTGCATCCGTAGATGTATACACCTCTAAGAAATCGTAAATCGTCTTTCTCTGCGCCGGTGTTTTCGTGCTCATGAATGCATCAACATTAGCAAGTATGTCTGTAAAACCTGCGCCGCTTAAAGTTACGGCACCGGCCAATGTAGCCACACTGCTTACAAGCATCATTACACTCAACACAACAGCAATTACCTTTTTTGTCATGTTCTCATCTCCCTAATTTTCTTTAAAATATATATAAAATATTTTTTAAGCATAAATTTTTGTTCCAGCCTCCGGATTTTCTGCATCACTTTCATCAATGTCTTTTTTCTTTGTTACCTGAAGCTCCTTATTAACATACGTTGGCACCACATCTGCAAGCTTCGCCTTAATCTGAAGCGCATCGCCGCTTTCTGCAGCTTCCCGCAAAAGCTGTAGCTGCGTACCCAGTGCATCCCAATCCAATGTCATTGGCTTTGCAACAAATATTTTTTCGTTTGTCGTTGCGCGAAGACCTTCTTCATTCATCAGAAGCTCTTCGTATAACTTTTCACCCGGTCGCAACCCGGTAATTAAAATCGGTATGTCTCGACCGACTTCTAAACCGGAAAGTCGAATTAAATTCACAGCCAAATCATAAATTTTCACAGGCTGCCCCATATCTAATATAAAAATCTCACCGCCGCGCGCATAGGATGCTGCTTCCAAAATCAAACTCACCGCTTCGGGAATTGTCATAAAGAAGCGCGTAATCTCCTTATGTGTCAACGTAATCGGGCTACGCTCAGCAATCTGCTTTTTAAACAGCGGAACAACGGACCCGTTTGACCCAAGCACATTACCAAACCGCACAGCGACATACTCTGTGTTGCTCTTCGCATTAATCGACTGAATAATCATCTCACAAACACGCTTGGCTGCACCCATGACATTGGTCGGATTTACCGCCTTGTCCGTAGATACCAATACGAAACGCTCCGCGCCGTAACGGTCTGCTGCCTCCGCAACATTATATGTACCGAAAACATTATTTTTAATCGCTTCGGCAGGATCATGCTCCATCAACGGAACATGTTTGTGCGCCGCCGCATGGAAAACAAGATTTGGACGAATTTGCTCAAAAATCGAATCGATTCTATCCTTATCACGTACACTTGCAATAATGACCTCAAAAGGCGAATTCGGCATTTTGCGCGTCAAATCCATTTGCAAATCGTACGCGTTATTCTCATAAATATCTAAGATATACAATTTTTTTGGTGCAAACTTCAAAATCTGTCGGCACAGCTCGCTTCCGATACTACCGCCGCCACCCGTTACAAGCACAACTTTATCTCGGATATAACCCATTATCTTTTGATTATCCAGTTTGATGCTGTCTCGCGGCAACAAATCTTCAATCTGCACATCGCGAATACCGGCCGTAAATCGATCGTAATTTACAATCTCATTTAAGCTTGGCAGTACGCGCACCTTACAGTTTGTCTTTGTAATAATTTCAATAATACTGCTGCATTCACGGTGTCCCAATGACGGTATCGCTATAAGCACCTCATCTACATCGTACTTTTCACATACACGCGGAATATCCTTTCGCGTTCCGAGTACGCGGTAACCGCGAATCTGCATTTTTTGCTTTTGTATATCATCGTCAATCAAACCGACAATCGTATAGTTCGTTCCACCGTCAAGCACTTCGGAAATAATACGAATGCCGCCACCGCCGGCACCCACGATCAGTAAACGAATGCTGCCCTGATTTGCAACGCATTTACGCGCCTGATAAACCTTCATAACAGACTTCAGTCCCAGTCTTGCGGCTACAAATCCAAAAACGCTTACCAAGCCAACCAAAATCTGCACATCCCATGTATAAAAGAAAAACGGATTTTGTATTAAGAGACTGCCGATAATCAATATAAAACTTGCTATAAACCCGCCATACATACAAGCACAGTAATCTCTAAGTCCTGACACGCGCCACAGCACGCGGTAACTACCAATTACCCACTGCACACCCACATGCACAACAGCTGCAATAAACACTGCTAAAAAACGATAGTTTAATTTATAGTTTAATATACTTAGGAAACTGATATTCGGTATGTTTGTCTCGTGGCTAAAAAGTAAGAAGTCGATAAACAAATACGCAAAAAACACAACTATTACATCAACCAAACAAAGAGCTCGACGAAGTATCTGCTTTGTATATGGCTTCATTGCTTCTTCCCTCCAAGCATCCATATCATTTGTACTGCATTCTGTCAAGCTACCTAAGTCGTCAATGCTTATGTTCTCCTATGCCTCTTGATCCGCGCCCTGTGCATTCTCCTTTTTCACAGCCGCCGCTGGCACAACTGCCTGGGAATCCTTCTTTTTCTGCTTTTCACCTTTCTCCTTCGTATCAGCATAGCCATAACCATGACCATACTTACCGGCATAACTGTAACCATAGCCATAGCCATAACCATAGCCATAACCGTAGCGACCGTAATAACCGCCGCTATAGCTGGCATGTTTGGATACATGCACATCATTGATAATCATACCGATTACCCTTGCCTTTGCAAACTCAAGCGCACTGAGCGCCGCCTGAATCATATCATGTTTTGTATATTTTTCTCGCGCAACCAAAACCACACCATCTACATATTTCGATACAATGGATACATCCGTTACCACCGTAGCCGGCGGCATATCGATAAACACATAATCATAGCGTTCACGCAAATTTTTAATTAACTTTTTCACACTTGGAAAGCCCAAAAGTTCCGACGGATTCGGCGGAATTTTGCCGGATGCAATAAAATCAATGCCGTATTCCTCTGATGTTTGAATTACCTCATCAAGCTCCTTTATGCCAACCAAGTACTCGCTAAGGCCTTCCTTCATTTTTACACCAAGACATTCTGAAATTCTCGGTTGTCTAAGGTCTGCATCTACAACGATGACGCGCTGCCCGGTCATTGCAAACGTAATTGCAACATTAGTGCAGGTGGTACTTTTACCTTCACGCGGCACCGCACTTGTAAACAGTATAACTTTACATTTATCCTCTGTTTCACTCGGCAACGAAAACATAATGTTCGTTCGAATTGTACGATACGCTTCCGAAACTGCAAACGGTGATTGCTCGGAAACGGTGCTTTCATTTCTATTCTTATGCTGATTTACCTCTTTCTCTCGTTTAGAAAGCCACCACATTCTCATCACTCCTTAGAACTGCGCACACCACGAATCGTCGGTACAACTCCAATAACCGGCATATTGTATTTTGCAGAAATATTATCTGTCTGCTTCAAACGATTGTCCATCAATTCAATAAATAAAACCAATAATGCACTGAGAATAAAGCCCAATACTGCGCCCACAAATCCATGCAGAAGCGGATTCGGCTTATAGTACACTGCCTCCGATGCTTCTTCAACAACGATTATAGAACCCGGCACCTCTGCCACACGCGGTAACTTTACCGGAGTAATCTTTAAGACAGCTGTTGCTACATCATAGGCAACATACGGATCATCCGCCGTAACCGAAATTTGAAGCAATGGCGAGCCTACCTCAACCTGCGTTGCTTTCAGCATTTGAGCGACCTGCGCTGCAGTTACATCTGTATCACACGCAGCAACTACATCCTCCAAAACACTTTTATACTCAATAATTTCTATATAATCTACTGCCAGCTGTGCAGATGCAGTAAGAACACTGAGCGGCATATTGTCCAATTCCGATTTCTTATACTCTGCCTCAACAGAGGAAACATACATATTTCCTGACGAAGTGTACGTGGGCTTAATAAAATAATAACTGTACACAAAGCCAAAACAACCACCCAAAACAGTTGTCGCAATCAGTAAAACCATCCACCTATATGCAATGTGTAATAAATCTACTAAATTCAGCTTATCACTCACGTGTCACTTCACCCCTTTTATCCTGTCATTTTTTCTTCTTACGCATAAAAACACTATTGTATCTCTAAATATTATAACGCAGCAACTGCAAGTCGTCAAGGGTATTTTCCCAGAAAAAATGTTTTTTAGCGCAAAACAGCCTGTACTTTCCCTAAAAATGTAAATGTTTGTATGCATTTACATTTTCTCCAATTGCACATTGCCGTACAATCTTGTATTCCAAGGGTATGTCTGCCTCTGTATGCGGACAGAAATGCCTTGCACACACACACCATCCGCAATACCACGACCAGAAACAAAGAATGTATATCGCGTTTCATACTGTCCGTCAGCCAAAGAAGATACATCAAAACGCAATGTGCGGCTGCATATCGCACCCGGCTGTATGTCCTCTGCAATTTCGCTCACCATTCCCGAGGCAACCGGGCGCCGCTCCGCATCATAAACCGTCAAGCGCACTCCCAGTCCCTGCGCAGGAACAAGATTTTTCCATTTCAGATTCACGCTTAAAATTCCGTCAACAACTGCCTCCCCCGCCGAACTGCTTGCACAAATCGGCTCTACCAAGACACCCTTGCGTCGCAAAACAAACCGCGTATCTGTATAATCCAATTTTCCATTTGTTTGTATATCACTCAAATAAGCACGAATGCCTCCGTCCGTTGCACCGGCATACTTCAGCTTACCCTTTTCGAGCACCAGCACACGATCACAAATTTGTTGTACCGTCGTCATATTGTGACTCACATACAGCACTGTTTTTCCTGATTCGGTTGCCAGCTGCATAATCTTTTCAAGACACTTTTGCCGGAACTGTGCATCACCGACTGCCAACACCTCATCTAAAATCAAAATGTCCGAATCCAAGTGTGATGCGACCGCGAAAGCGAGCTTCACATACATACCGGAGGAGTAGCGCTTCACCGGCGTGTCGATAAACTCTTCACATTCGGAAAAAGCAATTATATCCTCAATTTTTTCATCAATTTCACCGCGGCGCATACCAAGAATTGCGCCATTCAAATATATATTCTCACGACCGGTCAGTTCCGCATGAAAGCCTGTGCCGATTTCAAGCATACTCGACACGCTGCCGCGAATATACACAGTTCCCTCACTTGGTGCCGTAATGCGCGAAAGCACCTTTAAAAGCGTAGACTTACCGGCACCGTTTCTGCCGATAATCCCGACAACCTCACCCTTCTGAATTTCAAAATTCAATCCATCTAATGCTTTAAACTCTGTACATTTTTTTCCGCCAAGACGGCTGTTCGGGTCTTCCCAGCCACGCAAACGCGCCCAGATACTCTGTAAATCGCGCGACAAAGAACCGCCGCCGATACGACCGCGATGGTATGTCTTATGTAAATTTTCCACACGAATTACTGTTTCCATCTGTAACAACCTCACACAACATCAATAAATGTACGCTCCGTCCGTTTAAACAGCCAATAGCCGACGCCAAAAACCAGCAGTGCAACTGTTGCAGAGCATACCATATGTCCCCATGAAAGCGTGCCGACACCCAAAAAACCGTATCGAAATGCCTCCATAAACGGCGTAACCGGATTGAGCATATACAGCCAACGATATGCTTCAGGAACTGCCGATGCCGGATAAACCACAGGTGTAATATACATCCACGCCTGCAAAAGAAAGCTGACCATTACGGCCATATCACGATACTTTGCCGTAATACTGGTTAAAATCAATCCGCATCCCAAAGCCAAAATCGCACTTTGCAAAAGCACAACCGGCAAAAGCAGGCACGCTGCTCTGACACGCACAACACCCGCCACCGCATAATAGATTACAAATGCAAGAAATATCAAAAATTGCACACCGAAAATGACCATTTTGGAAAACACAACCGAAACAGGCACGGTCAGCCGTGGAAAATATACTTTGCCGAATAAACGCGCATTATTTCGAAAAGTCTCCGAAATTTTGGCAAGACATGAAGAAAAATAAGACCACAAAATGCTGCCTGCCATATAAAAAACAAATCGCGGCACGCCGTCTGTAGAGAGCTTTGCGATGCCGCCAAATACAACTGTAAATACTGAAGATGTCAAAAGTGCAGACAACACAAACCACAGCGGACCAAGTACTGTCTGCGTGTACATCGTTTTGCAATCACGTACAACAAAGAGCCGCGTAAGCTCTACAGCCTGACGAAACGCACTTTTTCCGCCCACAGATTTGCTTTTTTTCGGCGTAATCACCGTTGTCCACTGCTGCCCCATATCCTCACTCCTTATTTTTGCAGCGCGCCGTGCGCCGCAGCAACAACCGCCGCCGCATCTACTGTCGTATCTGCGCCACCGATTTTTAAATGCACCAAGTATTCAATATTCCCCTCCGGTCCCTTAACCGGTGAATAATCAAGACCACATACGCCCATACCGTTGTCCTTTGCAAAGGACAACACGCGCAAAATCACACTTTCATGCACTGCCGGATTTGTGACAATGCCTTTGGCTTCCACCTGTTCCTTTTCCGCTTCAAACTGCGGTTTAATTAATGCCACTATGTCGGCATCCTCTGAAAGCAATGTGCGCAGCACCGGCAAAACCAGCCCAAGCGAAATGAACGAAACATCAATAGAGGCAAAGGTCGGTCTGCACCCAAGCATCTCCTCCGTCACGAAACGAATGTTTGTACGCTCCATATTCACCACACGCTTGTCGCTTCGCAGTTTCCAGGCAAGCTGTCCGTAACCGACATCCACCGCAAACACTCGTGCGGCACCGTTTTGCAGCATACAATCCGTAAAGCCACCTGTGGATGCACCGATATCCATCGCAGTTTTATCTGCCAAAGACACTTGGAAAACCTGCATCGCCTTTTCGAGCTTCAAGCCGCCACGGCTGACAAACTTCAGCCCCTTTTCGCGCACCTCAATTACATCCTTCTCACCAACCATATGCCCTGCCGTGTCCAGACGCACTTCCTTATTATATACCAACCCGGAAAGCACAATTGCCTGCGCCGTTTTCACATCCGGTGCAAACCCATGCTCTACCAAATATGCATCCAATCGAATTTTCTTTGCCAAATCAGCTCTTCCCCTCACAAATCCATTCAGCAATGCCTTTTGCATCCATACCAAAGCGGCGGTACACCGACGAAACCTCCGCCTGCGTTACAAACGCATCATAACCACGGTGGACAAACTCAGCTTGCACTCCTTGCGCCGCAAGGATGGAACCAATCGCCTCGCCAATACCACCGGCACGCACGCCATCCTCTACAACAAGTAATCGCTTCGTTTTCCTAACACTTTTCAAAATAACTTCCGTCTCCAATGGCCACACCTGACGCAATACAAGCACATCAGCCTGTATCCCTTGCTGCGCCGCCTGCTCTGCTGCCAATATAGCTTCGTGGGCAAGCGTGCCAACAGCAACAACGGTTGCTGCATCCCCTTCACGCACACAATCCGTAACACCGGCGCGAAATACACACGGCAGCTTTGCCTGTACATTCCCACGCGGATAGCGCAGTGCCACAGGCCCGTCTACCGCCTGCACTGCATAGCGAAGCATTGCATCCATATCTTCAAAATTGCACGGCGCAAGCACTGTCATATTCGGCGTGTGCCGCATAAATGCAATATCAAAAACGCCCTGATGCGTCTCACCGTCTGCACCAACAACGCCGGCACGATCTATCGCAAAAACAACGTGTAAATTCTGCATCGCAACATCATGAATAATCTGATCATACGCGCGCTGCAAAAAGGAAGAATACACCGAAACAACCGGTACCTTTCCGGAAATCGCAAGCCCTGCAGCTGATGTAACCGCATGCGCCTCCGCAATGCCGACATCAAAGAATCGATCCGGATACTGCGCAGCAAACGCACCAAGTCCGCTGCCAAGCGTCATCGCAGGGCTGATTGCAACCACACGCTTATCCTCCTGTACAAGCCTTGACAAGCTTTCGCCAAACACCGCAGAATAGTCCTGCTTTTTCTGTTTTGTGCACGCTTCACCGTCTGCGCTGTCAAATTTTGAAACACCGTGGAAATACTGCGGCGCATTTTCTGCCGGCGCATAGCCCTTACCCTTTACGGTACATATATGCACCAACACCGGTCCCGGTGTCTGCTTTGCGCGGCGCAGCATCATTTCTGTTTTCTCTAAATTATGTCCGTCAACCGGCCCCAGATACGTAAAACCCAGTTCATCAAATATATTCGCCGGCAAAAGCACCTTTTTTATCGCATTCTTTGTTGCACGTAATGCCGCCGCAACACCTTTACCAACTGCATTTTTAGACAAAATCTGTTCCGTTTTAGATTTAGCATGCAAATAAGACGGTTGTGTCCGGATTTTTGATAAATATTCCGACATACCGCCGACGTTGTCCGAAATCGACATCTGATTGTCATTTAAAACCACAATCAAATTGCCGCTTTCACGTCCTGCATCACAAAGCGCTTCATATGCAAGTCCGCCGGTAAGTGCACCGTCGCCAATGAGCGCAATGACATGGTGTGTCTCTTTTGCCAAATCGCGCGCACGCGCAATACCGAGCGCAGCAGAAACCGAGGTTGAACTGTGCCCCGTATTAAAACAGTCGTACTCGCTCTCCGCCGTTTTCGGGAAACCTGCAAGTCCGCCCTCGCGGCGTAACGTGTCAAACCGATTTTTACGACCGGTAATGATTTTATGAATATAGCTTTGATGTCCCACATCGAAAACCAGCTTATCCTCCGGCAAATTAAACACGCGATGCAGTGCAAGCGTTAGCTCGACCACACCCAAATTGGATGCCAGATGTCCACCCGTTTTGGAAACGGACTCGATTAAAAAGGCTCTGATTTCCGCTGCAAGCTGAACCAGCTGATCGGAATTGAGAGCCTTCACATCCGCAGGACTGTTAATTGTGTCTAAAATTTCGTACATAGACTACACTCGTTTCTATCCTAAACCAAGAGATTACCTACTGTTTTTTGCGCTGAAACGGCACGCAAACGTAGTAGACGATTTTCCCCAATATAAATACAATTGTGTTGTTGTTCATCATAGCAACACCTTTACCTGCCGCTTTACCGCCAATCATCAATGCGGCGACCACACCTGCCAAAAGCAGGTTTAAAAGGTCATGGTTCATATGCAGCATCACAGAAAGGCCCACCACGATTGCACCGGTCATCGCGCCGCTGATGATGCCGGCAATATCACCGATAACGTCATTACATAAGCTGGAAAGCTGCTGCGCGTTACGGATAATCTTGATGCTTTCCTTTGCACCCTTAATGCGACGGGTCGCCATCGCATGAAACGGCGCTTCACTCGCCGTTGAAATTGCCATACCAATCATATCAAACAAAATACTCAAAATAACGATCAGCATCAATACAATAAACGCCAAGACCGTGCCCATTTCCTCTGCACTCGCGGTCAAAACACTGAATGCGACACTGAGCACAAACGCAAGCACCGTAACAATCACGGTCCATTTATGATTGATTTTCAGGTTCTCCGCCGAGCTTTTAACCTTCAGCCTTCGCCTATCCCTGTCCAAGAAAGAATCACTCCATTAGTTTAATTCTGCAATACAATAGGAAATGCCGTCAAAAAAACGGTGGTAATCTGCAATGTTAATTTTACGGCTTGAGGTCAGGTAGGCTTTCCCATGCCACTACTCTTCCGTCGCCGGAAAAGCGGTTTCCCTTGAAAGCAGCATACGCGCACGTTACCATGCATGTGACCTGACTACCACTGAGTCCGTACCTCAATCCATTGCAAACCAGCGAAGCAACAGTCTAGGGGATTTCCCCGACAGTCACACCTGTTCTTAGCCTCTTTTGCAGATTGCGTTTCAAACAGCGATAACCGGCTGCATTGGCCAACACAGACCGGTCTGTCCGTTATCCCGGCACAATCCGCTCAAGGCAGGCTACACTGCACCCAGCACAAAAAGCACCGAGATACAGGTTTCATCCTAAGTCGTAGAAGCTTGAGTCGAGCTTATGCCCGAAAACAGAGGCAACCACGAGTTTAGGTCTCCACGGTAAAGGGGATCGACGCCCGCATGCCATTGCGGATCGCCCCTAAACCTTAACTTCCAGCACCCACCCCGAACTGGGCGTTCAAAGCAAGCACCAGAAACTTCATCGATATGCCCTTCAGCGGATTTTTAGGCCCGCCTTGGGAACAGGTAGATCTGACTAGAATACTGCACCACCGCTTTTTTAGCGGTATTTCCTACTTTTGCAAATTTATATTATCACGTTTTTACTGATTTGTAAAGAGAAAACTTTAAATAAATATCCACCCGCCTAGCGGGTGGTTTTTCATATGCGGGCGAAGCCCTATGTTCCTCGCCACGCGTATAACGCGTAAGTCAATCTGCCAACTGCGTATTTGTTACCTGCGACCCGTAAACGGGTTGCCTTCTTCAATCATCAGTTGACCAGCCATCTCGTCCTCTTTTAATTGGTTCTGTATGTACTCTGCAATTCGGCTTTCATTCTTTCCAACCGTATCCACATAATACCCCTTACACCAGAATTCTCGATTCCGATACTTGTATTTCAGTTCGCCGAATTGCTCATACAGCATTACGCTACTTTTCCCTTTGAGATACCCCATGAAACTCGACACCGCTATCTTTGGCGGTATTTCCACCAACATATGTATGTGGTCCGGGCACACCTCTGCTTCTATAATCTTTACACCCTTCCACTCACACAATTCTCTCAATATCTTTCCTATTGCTGCCTTTTTTTGTGAAAAGAATACTTTTCTCCGATACTTTGGCGCAAACACTATATGATATTTGCAATTCCATTTCGTATGTGATAAACTGTTTATGTCATTCAAGCCCATTTTGAATGCCTCCCTCGTTTTTATG
>JAFQPV010000242.1 GCA_017411585.1 Clostridia bacterium
CGGTGCACAGTGCAAAATCATATCGTCATCCAGCGGCAGAATCATCTCCCATGTCGATACGTGATATTCCTGCTGCGTAATAATCATCTTCTCCGGCTTTTTTACCACAATCGGCGAATAACCCACTCTGCCGTTACAATCCGCTACCAGTCTGTCCGGAAAAAATTTGTGAATCTCACCGCAAAGCGGATAGCCGTCCGGCTTGTCCATCGTGTAAAATTGTCCGAATGGTGCAAAATTTTCTTTTGTAATCGGTTTTGCCTTTACCTGTTTCATTATAAACTCTCCTTGTATATGTATTTATTTTACATTTCAGATGTCAAATCGTGCCCACATTCCTAGCTTCTCTTTATTCGTTGAAAAAACGTTTATAAAGTATGCAAGGTTTAGATGTCACACATCAAGGTCTCCTTGCCTAAAATGATATGCACGCCAAAAGTTAGACACGTTTGGTGTGTATATCATAAGCGGTGGTGAGGTGTTGTAGGGTTTGGCGGTTCCGACAAACCGTTATTGTGTATTTACGGAACATCCTAAAGGCTATCCCCTACATTTCCACCTCATCCGTCAGCGTTCGCTGACACCTTCTCCTCAAGGAGAAGGCTTTAATGTGTAAAACTATAAGCTTTTTGGAACCACAGGCATAGCCCGTGATTTTCGTTTCACAAATTAAAACCCGTTGAAGCTTAATCAACCGAGTTTCAACGGATTTTCAGATTTTATAACTCAATAAACATAGGGTGATTCTGTTCCGATAAATATGCAATTATTTACGCCGTCCCAGGTAACTCCAAAATTAATTACCTGTGCAAGATCACGGAGCTTAAAATAATTGTTTCCGTTTATGTTGTAGGCAGTGAGTGCTACAGGCTGACCGTTCACGTATATAGACGACGTGGTAGGAAATGCTTCCTTCGGCATAGCAGCCTGAATGGGTGCAGAGCTTTCTGCAAATGTGCCTGATGCAACATCATAGCTTCCACATTCACCGCCGACGGGAGTATACTTTGTTTTGGTAATAAGGTTAATTGCATTTTTGTCTGCATCCCATGTAACCTCAAAGGAATTGCCTGAACCGCACCATGTAAATGCCATAGCAATATCTCGAAGTTTGAAATAATTGTTATCATTGATATTATATGCTTCAAAGGCCCAGGAATCCTTGTCAACCACAACCTCAGAATCGGTAACCCTTGCAAGCACCGCACCTTCTGTTACATTGTACTCCACTGCACCTTCCCTGATTTCGATGATATATGTGTATTGCATTTCCACTTTAACTCTATAAAATCCCGGATCTGTCAATTCATAATACTCGCCTGCGGGAATATTTTTGATGTTTGCCATACCATATATATTTCTGCCACGGTAGCTTGTAGGGAAAATCTTTCTGTTTTCATAAGATGTCATTTCAGGGCCGATATAAACCAATTCAAGTGTGTGAATAGGGTCCTCCTTTGCAGTGGTCAGAACTGTTTTACCGTTACCGCAAATAATTTTCACTCCCCCGGGCGCATCGTCACTGAGCTCAACAGTTGAAATGTTTGTCAGGCAAAAATAATCAACCCCGTCGACTTTAATCATTCCTGTATCGGAATTATAAACCACATCATATGCACCGTTTTCATTCGTCATTGTAAAAGCTTGTTCTGCGGCAAAAGCAGTCGTTGATACAAGCATCATAAAACACATAAATAATACTAAAAACTTTCTCATGATAGGTCTCCTTCACTGTAAAACATATAATTTTGGCTTGATCTGCAAATATATCCAGTCCGTCAAAATCTTCCATACTGCTAAGTATATCAAAATTGCCTCAATCAGTCAAGTCCTTACATAGAATTGTCTTTTGCATTATTCATTTTCCGAAACACAAATCACCTTAACCCAAATTATACAATTTTGTGTTTGCCCGGATAGAAGCTTGCTTTCACAATTGAATTGGTGCTTCTGCCGCGCACGGTAATGTCGAATACGAGGTTGACGGTCGGGGCTGTAATCCATTCCGGTACAAATTCTATTTCAAACTCTGTCTTTTCGCCATAGTTACTGCGTAGCGGTGCAGACAAGTAATTGCCGCTCGCCAGCGCAATGCCATCGTCGGTGTAAATGTGCACATCCGCCCACTGCCCCGGCAATGAAAATCTGCCCGCATCCCACAAAATCAGCTTGATTTTCTTGCTTTCGCCGACAGCGACAAACGGGTCCTCACAGTAATCTATAATCACACCCATCGAACCAAAATCATAGCGCACGCCATACGGTGCGAGCTTTAAAAGCTGCTGAATCGGAAGCTTTTTGCTCTTGCCATGCCCCGCAAGACCTTTATAGTACACATATTCCGGCGGACAAGCCAGGTTTTCCGCACATTCTACGCTGACACCCTCGCCCTCTACGGTGTAGAATCTTCTGTCAAGCATCTTCGGAATGCACCCTATGACACGCTCGGTCAACGCATAAATGTTTTTTGGAATCGGGAATTTGCCCGTTTTATCAATACAAACCGTGTTAATCACGCCATCAATTGGCTTTACCCATTTCTCCGGCAGTGCGGCATTACCGTAAATAATGCCATAAATTGCGCCGACCGTACCTGCCGTACAATCCGTATCCTCGCCGCAGTTGGTTGCCGTGCAAATACTTTTACCGAAGTCGCCCTCACCATACAAAAGTGCCAGCACAATGATACCGACGGAGTTCGGCGCATCCATACCGGGTTGCGGCAGCGGCGTGCCGTCGTCGGGAATTTTCTCAATTGGATCAAAAGTGACACCAAACGAGCTCGGATGCGCACAAAACAGCTCAAACCGCGCCTGCTTCCAGTCCTTGCCCGCCGCATGAGCCTCACGTACAATACGCACCGCATCACGCACGCGGCAGTCTGCCGGCAGGTAGGAAAGCGCAATGTCAATGAGCTTGTTTAAATCTGACTCTGCAAATGCCGCACTTTCAATTGCCGCGCAAAATGCTGTTGCATATACGCCCTCGTGTGCATGGTCGACAATGCAGTCCTCGTATGCAAAGCGCACGGCAAGCTCCGGATTGCCCGGTGCAAGGCACGCCCAAAGCTCTGTTCGAATCCATGCGCCGTTCGAATCCTTGTACGGATTTTCCACGCCGCCCGATAGCGGCGGCAGCAGACCTGCGCGCAAATTACGCTTGCCGTTGCCATATTCCGACCAATTCGGGATAATAAACTGTGTCCAGTATTCCGCCAGAATGTGTGCATTCACTCTTGCACCGTACTGCTCTGCAGCGTGCAAAAACACAAGCTGTAAATCCAAATCGTCGTTCGGCGGCGGATTGCCTTCAAAATCCTGATTGTAAAATGTGACATCGTGCGTTCCGCGCACGCAGCACTCATACGGTGCGCCCAAAACGCCGCCGATGTTTTTTCCGTTCCAACAACCTAAAATTTTATCTTTTAACACAGGAAATGAAATCTGCATAACAATCCCCTCTCTCATTTTATGCTTGTATTATACCAAAATAAATTATATAATCTTAGTAAAATCCAATCAAGTTTATAGTAAAACAGCATCAAATTATATAAAGGAGGGATACAAATGCATAAAAATCACTGGAGCAACGCAGATTTTTTCACAAAAGCCAATTTAGTGCACGCCTATACGCATAAAAACTGGCAATCGGATGTGCCCTTGCACTCGCACGAATTTTACGAGCTCAACATCGTATTAAACGGCAGCGGCACGCATACGCTCGGCGACAGCTGTATCAGCGTGCGCCCGGGAGATGTGTTTGTTATTCCACCGAGTGTGAAGCACACCTATGCGCCCGACGAGGCGCTCGACATTTATCATGTGCTGATTCAGACCGAGTTTCTGCTCCGTTATTTTGACGACTTAAATACCCTGCCCGGTTTCAAGACGCTCTTTGAAATCGAGCCAACCCTGCGAGAGACAACCGGCAGCAGCTTTTTTCTGCATTTAAACGTTAGCGAACGTCGTGAAATCCAAGCGGAAATCGACAAAATTGCCGCGGCGCAGGCAAATGGACAGTTCGGGTATCAGAATTTGACAACGCTGTATCTGATTTGCATACTGAGCATGAAAATGCACGCACGAAATCAGATTACAGAAAAAGAAGCCTCCGCAACGCTGACGGTGATGCACACCATTGAATACATACAAAACCATCTCGAACAAAAGCTCACCGTAGCACATCTGGCGGCACTCGCCGCCATGTCAGAGGCAACCTACAACCGTCATTTTAAAAAGCTTTTGCGTGCAGCACCGGCAGAATATATACAGAATTGCCGCATCCAAAAAGCGAAAAGGCTTTTGGCGGAAAAGAAACACACAAAAACCGAAATCGCAATGCTGTGTGGTTTTTACGATATATCGCATATGAACAAATACTTATAAGAGGTTAAAACAATGACTTACTACGATAAAAATGCACTCAAGTTGTCCCACGCACATATGAAAGCGCACATTAAGCCCGGCAACACCGTAATTGATGCAACTGCCGGCAAGGGCAGAGACACACTCCTTTTGTCCGAGCTTGTCGGTGAAAACGGGCACGTCTACGCTTTTGATATTCAAAAGGATGCTATAGATGCGACAACGCAGCTATTAGATACGCACAATCGAAAAAACGTGACACTCCTGTTGGGGAGCCACGAGAAAATGAAAAACCATGTACAAAAAGCGAATGCCATTGTGTTTAATTTCGGCTTTTTGCCCGGCGGCGACCACAGTATTTTTTCCCATAGCGAAACCAGCATCCGCGCCATTGATGCCGCGCTTGACATCCTCACCGAGGACGGCTTTGTTTCCCTCTGCATTTATTATGGCGGCGATACCGGCTTTGCAGAACGCGATGCCATTTTAA
Source organism: Clostridia bacterium (assembly GCA_017411585.1). GTDB lineage: Bacteria > Bacillota > Clostridia > UBA1381 > UMGS1253 > RGIG2041. The sequence goes on from JAFQPV010000242.1 coordinate 4,855, forward strand.
CACACCTCGAAGCGCTTGACCAAAAAAAGTATACCGTAATGCTGCAAAGCTTTTACAACCGCAAAAACTGCCCACCGCTGTTTGCGATTATCGAAAAAAACAGATAAGGCGCTATGCAAAAAAGTCTTCTCATAGGACGAGAAGACTTTTTATATACTTTTGCGGTGACAGCCCAGTTTCAGCTTTAAACACCTTGGAAAAATAGAATGCATCACGATAGCCGCATTTACCTGCAATGTCTGCGATGTTGCTCTCACCTGCGTCCATCAACCGCTTTGCAAGACCAATGCGAAGTGCGCTGACATACTGCGAAAACTTAACGCCTGTTTTTTTCACAAACAGAGAGGAAAGGTACTTTTCACTGTAAAAGAAGATACCTGCAACCTTTTTAAGCGACATATCCGGCATTTGATAATTGTGGTTGATATATTCTAACACAAAATCAATCTTCTCCTTATGATCCTGCTGCTTGCGCACATCATTTAAATACGACAATGTATGCGTAAAGACACTTTCCGTCAACAAATACGCATTGCCCGGATGGACGCGGATGATGGAATCCATCCAGAATTGTAGCACGTGGTCAAAATCCCGAAACAAAAAGCTTTCTTCACAAACGCCCAAATCCCGCAATAGCCCCGGCGCACTTTCGCCGTTAAAACTGATATACAAAAAAGTAAAGTCGTTGTCCGGCTTTAGCGTATAGCTCTGATAGGGAAATGTAAAAAACAAATCTCCTTTTTTCAGCAGTTCTTCCTTATCGCCGGATTGAAACACCGCACTGCCTTTATCCACAAGATACATACAATAGGTCGGCTTTAAAAATGGTTGCGGTAATCTTTTAACGCCGGTTTCATAAACGAAGTGTATAAACTGCAGACTCGGTTTCATCTCCGATTGCGGTATAAAATTACATATATCCGTCATATGCCCCACTCCTTTTCTCCAGTGTAGCAAAAAATCTGTAAATAAGCAAGAAAATATGGTTTTTTTACATCAAAATATGGTTTTTTTACATTCACAAGCCCAACGGATATGCTATAATGAAGGTGATTTTATAAAGGATGGGTGTTTATGGGCGCTTTAACACTGGGCATGTTGCTCACCGCAGGTTCGATTTTTACACATCAATTTGAATCTATGGTCGTGCGCCACTATGGGAAAAAGCACAGAAAAGGCGGCATTTTTTTCAATGCGATGGTTTGTCTGTTTGCCGTTGTATATTTATTGATTACCGACAAAGGCGGCTTTATGTGTCCAAACAAACTATGGGTATATGCTTTAACCAACGCCGCAGTGTATGCCATCGGCTTTTATGCCGGTTTTGCCGCTTTCAAAAGCGGCTCCTTCGGGCTGACAAAACTGTTTACCTCTTTTGGCATCCTTCTGCCGACGTTTTACGGCATTCTGTTTTTGAAAGAGCCCGCAAGCATATATACATACATTGCTTTGGCACTGATTACATTCTCTTTGTTTTTAATGAATTATCAAAAAAATGAGGATGCAAATCAAGAACGTATCACACTCAAATGGATTCTTTTCGTTTTGCTGACGATTTTATCCAATGCAGCGATTTCCATTCTCGGCAAAATCCAAACTGCCGCATTCGGTGATGCTTATACAAATGAGTTTTTAATCGTTACTTACCTTGGCGCAACCGTCTTTTTGCTTATATTCTCGCTTTCTTTAGAGCGACATTCCTTAAAAGAGATCGCAAAGCCCGCCTTCTTTTGCGGTATGGGCGCAGGTCTTTTTAACGCCATAAGCAATCTACTTACACTGTTTGCGTATAATTACCTGCCAATTTCCTTTATTTCGCCATTTAAGAGCGGCATCGGTATTGTTTTGGGCTTTGCATTGGCGCGATTTCTCTACAAAGAAAGATTTTCCGCGCTGCAATATATCGGCGTTGGCATCGGTATCATCGCCGTGGTATTGATGAGTTTAAAATTCTAATCCGAAAGGAGAAATTATATTATGAAAGAAATCAGACTTGGTGTGGTCGGTCTCGGCCACCGTGGCAGAG
>JAFQPV010000243.1 GCA_017411585.1 Clostridia bacterium
ATGAAAGTTTTTCTTCTTTACTATGATGATTATTTGTTCCACCTTTTGGTCTTCCCATATAAATCAACCCCTTTTCTTTAGTATAGCATAAAAAATGATGGTAGACACTTTTTTGTGTCTACCATCATTATATCACTTCAGCTTAATCGGTCTTTTGAATATCGACGGCGCGGCGTATCGCTTTATGGGCAAGGTGATTGCGGACGGCAGCTACAATATGGAGGCGCGCGTGATTACGCAGACAGATGTAACGGTTTACCCGATGCGCACGGTGTATACCTTCGAAAACGAAATCGTGCGTTTGAAGCTTACATTTATGACGCCGCTTCTAACGGATGACTTCAAGCTTATGTCTCGTCCGGTTTCGTATATTAGCTACGAGCTTGAAGCGCTTGACGGTAAGGAACACGAAATGCAGCTGCTCTTTGGTGCGGATGCATCCATTTCTGTGAACGACTATGCTGAGGAAGTGACGGCAGAGGTTTACGATGGCGGCGTGCGTGTCGGCAAGGGTGATAAGGATGTACTTTCTGTAAGCGGCGACTGCTGCGCGATTGACTGGGGCTGGCTGCACCTGTATTCTGCAGACGGCTTTGCACAGTCTGTGCGTACGGCAAAAGAGATTTCGCATCATTATTCAAACATCATCAACACACATTGCATCCCGGCGCAGGAGCCGGATTTTGAAAAGCCGTTTGCCTTAAACGAGCAGGTGGTTTACATTACTTTGGATAAAGAATTTACCTTAAACGGCAAGGAGAGCGGCTTTGTCTGCGTAGCGTATGACGATATTCATTCCCTGAAGTATTTGGATAAGGTCGTGGATGCGTACTATAAAAAAGACGGCGATACCTTCGAGGATGTGCGTCTAAAGGCACTTAGTGAATATGACGAAATCTGTGCGCGCGTGGAAAAGGCAGAGGCAGATTTACTCAAAAAGGCAGAAAAGTTCGGCAAAAAGTATGCAGACATCATCAGCCTTGCCTACTGTCAGGTCATTGCAGCGCATAAGCTGACCTGGGACGGGGAAGAGATACAGTTTATGTCGAAGGAGTGCTTCAGCAACGGTTGTATCGCAACGCTCGATGTAACCTATCCGTCGATTCCGATGTTTTTGCTTTTAGAGCCGACATTGGTAGAGGGTATGCTCAATCCGCTGTTTAAGTATGCTTACAGCGAAGACTGGCCGTACGATTTTGCGCCGCACGATGTGGGGCAGTATCCGCTTGCGGTTGCACAGCGCTATGGCAGAGGTAAGGTTTATGGCACCATTGGTGATCCGTTTCTCTTAGAAAAGCAGATGCCGGTCGAGGAGAGCGGTAACGCCATTTTGTGCGTGTATGCTGTTTGTCACTACAAAAAGGATATGTCGTATTTCATCAAGCACAAGGCATTGATGGATAAGTGGGTAGAATACCTTGTACAATTTGGTCTCGACCCGGAAAATCAGCTTTGTACGGATGACTTTGCAGGTCACCTTGCGCACAACTGCAATCTGTCCTTAAAGGCGATTATGGGTATTACCGCCTATGCGAAAATGATAGAAAGCGTTGGCGATACGGAAACGGCAGAAAAATATATTGCCATCGCAAAGGAATATGCAGCAAACTGGGAAAAGACTGCGTTTGACGGTGACCATTACCGCCTTGCATTTGACCAGGAAGGTAGCTGGAGTATCAAATACAACATGGTTTGGGATAAAATTTTCGGTTGGGGCATTTTCTCGGACGAAGTATTTGAAAGAGAAGTTGCCTACTATAAAAAGGTAATGAA
>JAFQPV010000244.1 GCA_017411585.1 Clostridia bacterium
CTTAAACCAGAAGACTCAAATAACAAATATATGCCTCTTTATATGGGAGACCAATTAAATTTTGAACATTCTTTGGGTATGAATTTATATGGTCTATTTCAAAATAAGGATGCCATAAGAGAACAAAGAAGGGTTATATTGGTAGATAAAGTGATGAAATCGGTCGGCTTTTCCGATTACAGCCACTTTTCAAAATACTTTAAAACCTACAGCGGTTATTCACCGAAAACGTTTCGAAGATATTATACAAACCAACCGAAGGATTAATACAAATCTGCAAAAATGCAGCGCAAGACTTACGTCCTGCGCTGCACCTTTTTTACTTTCTGCCTAAGATATTTTTCAATATTGGCGGCAGTGGGATATTCAGCTCGTTTAAATTCTCAAATACAGACACAATTTCTGTATACACATAATACGCCATCACACCGTTGACGATGAGATGCTTTGCATCGTTTAAAAGAACACCGAGCGCATACGACACAGCCACCACGGCAAGGACGCCGCACTTTTTAAAGCCGCCGTCGCGAAGCTTGGAGCTGACAATCCCTTCCCGAAGATAGCCCTTCACAAGCCCCGTAATCAAATCTGCAACAATCAAGATGCATAACGCATAGCCCAAAAAGCTAACGTTTACACTGTAGCCTTCAAACAGACTCTGTAATTCCTGCACGATCTTTCACCTCTGTTTCTTACCATTCGCCAATTTCGAATTTGGTTTCCTTATCCTTACGGTCTGACTCCTTCTGACTTTCTACATACTGCCAGTACTTCGTGCCCATCGGCAGGCCGAGTGCATTCGCCATTTCCTTTGTAATGACCTCGCCGACCGCCTTAAAGAGGTTATAATAGTCGTCAAAATCCTTACCCTTGCTTCCGCCGCTGCTTGCCGCCTTTTTCGCCGCTGCAGCTTCCTTGGCGCGCATCTCTTCTTCATGCCATTCCAAGTCACGGTTATACTCAGACCACATATAGGTGCTCTGGTTTTCAAAATCCTCACGAGAAAGTGTCTTTGTGCCCATCGGCAGACCAAGCGCATCCGCCATTTCCTGCGTATTTATAACGCCGGTTGCCTTAAAGGCATTCAGCGCATTATCAAAGCGCTTTGCCTGTGCCTCGCGCACAGCTTCCTCCCGGTTTTCCGCACTCTCGAGTGCAAACATTTCCTTGTCATGGGCACGCTTAGCAGCATCTTCCTTCTGCGCATAGTCAAACTCCTGATTCCAGTGATTGTTTTCCACATTATGCTTGCTTTCATCCAGGAGGAATTCGCGGTCAGCATTAAACTGATTGATGCTCTGCTGCGCCGTTTCCTTTGCAATCGCATCACGCGCTGATGCATACGTCTGACGGTCTGCATCACGTCTGTCCTGATAATCAGCATACAAATCCGCTTTCTGCTCATCTGCCTTCTCATCAATTTGACCGAGTGCGTTCTGATACCCCAGATACATTGCAGTTTTCGCCGTTTCACCGTAGCCGCTGCTCGGCTTACCATGCGCCTTTCCAAGCCCGTTTGCCGCAAGTGCCTCGTCACCAACCAGCGTGTCACGGCGATAATCCGCATAAAGCGTCTCGCGCTTTTTTTGCGCATCGCGGTCTACAGCGCGCACGCCGGTCTGGTAATCGTGCAGACTGCGCTTATCTGCCAGACGCAGATTTTCTGCTGCCGTTTCCTCACGCGCGGCGCGAAATGCGTCCAAATCCAGCCTCGGCTTTGTAATTTTTCTTTCCAGATACGCCTGCGCATCCTTGGTCAAATCATCGTTTTTATACTGCGCCATTGCTTCGCCGCCGTTTTCGATTTTGCGATTGCGCTGCTTTAACAGGTAATCCACCTCATCGTAGCTTGCGCCCTGCTCCATCGCGCGAATCAAAGTGTCGGCAATATTTTCCTGTTTGTAGGAATAACTCATAGCATTCCGCTCCTTTCTCTTTCGCGAATGTAGTGTACTGCCTTTCTGCCGAGCCAGTACAGTCTGCCGTCTAAATCCTTTTCCATTTCCTCCAGCATACCGCGCGCATCCAGCACAATGCCGCGTGCCTGCAGCTCCCAAACGATGTCGTTTGGCGTGATGTACTCTTCAAGCTGCACCAAGCTCTGCTTAAATGCCGCCCACGCATTTTCATCCGTCAGCGGTGCCGGACAAAGCTTGCCGGTCACATCGTAGTGTCGCAAAACGCGGTCTGCTGTCACGCCGTAGGTCTGCATCAGCATACGCACGAGCTCAGAAGCGCGCTTTACAGTTTCATTGTCAAAGTACCAGCCGCGCGTTTTGTCATAATGACAGCACATTTCGATACCGATGGAATTGTCGTTTCTGCAATACGGATGCTTGTATTTCCCGGTCTCGCTGCCGCAATGCCAAGCGCGCTTTTCCGGCGGTACGCTTTGATACACTGCCGCATTTTCCGATGCGTGACCGACAAAGAAGTGCGCCGAATTGCCGACGTATTCGCGGTTATAGTACATCGCATTGTCCTTTGCGCCGCCGGTTGCACCAACGTAATGGACAACAATGTATTCCACCTTTCCCTGCCTTTGGCTATAATTATCTGCACGGCAAGGATATTCCTTGTTTATCTCCATTTAGTTCACCTCCCCTTCCACCTGCACGCGATATCTTTCCGGTACCTGCGCAAGCGTAATTTTCCCCATTTTCACCTGCAAAGCATAAAACTTAACCATTTAAAACCACCTCCGCAAGCTCTAATACAGCTGCCTCAAGTGCTTCAATGCGTTCTTCCGGGGAAACCTCAGCTTCCATTTCCGGCGCATCTGCACTGCTTTGGATTTCTTCCGCTGTCATATCTCGGTAAATGCCGTTGTCATAAATTCTATTCTTCATCTGCTTCATGCCCCCAAATCTCTATTGTGCTACCTGTTGCAAAAGCATTTTCGCTTGTGTTGTTTGGAATAAAGATGCTTAATTTTGAGATAAAACGATTTAAATTTGCAACTCTTTTTCGGGATGATAAAAATAGCTTCGGCGTGGTGGCCGAATTTGATATGCCTTGCAACCCACCAAAAAATCCACCACTTGCAAACGTTTCCCATCTCCATTCAGCAAATTCTTTGGAATGAACAAAGAATAATTGCTTAGTGGTTTTCATAGCACTGCTAGCCCAAAACATATACCATGCGCCACTGTCTGTGTGTGCCGCCATTGCTTTTGTTTCCTCTTTTAAAAATGCAACATCGAACAAAATTGAAATTTCGTCTAACGGCTTGTCAAAATCAACCGTAATAGACGAAACATCCTCCTCAAGCGTGATGGTTTTTAAAAGCTTGAGCTTTCTGTCCGCTTTTAAAGCATCGGCAGTTGCATCCACATACGATGTTTTTGCATAGCCTGTAAGGCTCGGGATAATACTTTCCCACGCGCCCCCGTTACAACGCCACCAAAGCTCACCACACGGCAAAACAAGCATTTGATGCGCGGTAGAATTCTCATAATCGTCTCCGTACAACTCCGCACCTGCAATCAAAAGCGCACACGTAAGCGGATTTTCGCTTGTGCCTGCACCCCAATCGCCAAAAGCGTCATCGACAATATACAAGCCCGCCGTAATGCCGTCCGCCTCAGAAAGCCTGATGTGCGGCAAGCCTTCAACAATCGCCTTCCAGTCGCCGTTCGTTCTCGCATAGAGCGCACCGTCAGCCGGTGCTTCTGATGCAAACACACCTTCCTTCACCGAAAACACCCTGGATGTCTCTGAAGCAGCCATATGCAGCGTTTTTTCATCCGCTTCGTATTCATCAATCAAATCCGACACCGGAACGGTAATCACATCGCTGTTGGCAAGCGTTAATACGATGCTTTCTTTTTCCGCATCATAATGTCCGCTTTCGATGAGCAATTCAAGCGGCAGGTCAATCGTCCGTGTGCTGCCGTTCTTGAAGGTAAAGGTGAGCTTATACTCTGCTGCGTTGTAATCGACTGCATCAAGAGATGCAGCACCAAAACTGTCAAGCGCATCAATAAGCGCATTAAACTTTACGCGCAGCTCCTCGGCAGAGCTGTCGAAGTATTCCTTTAACGCCTGCGCGCTCATCTGCGGACGGTCTTCGAGCTTTATAATCTTCTTCGCAAATTGCTCTAGCTTATGTTCCGAAAACATTTGCATTCCTCCTTACTTAACATATTTTGAGTATCTGTATTTGTAACCGACAGAGACTATGCCGAACGGCTGCGCCTCTGCGTTCTCAAGCTTGATGCCGAATACATACACATTCTTTGCTTTCACGCCTGTAGCAAACGGCTTCGGCTGACGAATGCCATCGAACGAGAAGTTGCCGAAATTTATATCGGCAAAGTCGAAAAGTGCAATTGACTCCGTTGTGATGTCCTCATCCATATCGTCAGACGAGTTATAATACACGTGCACCGAGCTGTCGTTGTACGGCATACACGAAAGGTATACATTGACAACCGTCTTGAGCATATTCCAGTTATCGAATGCCGAAACTGGTGTGCACCAGTGACACTTCACCGGGCTTGCCTCGTCGAGGTTGCCGTCAGGTCCTACATTATCGTAGTATGCGCTTTCTTCCTCGCGGTCACTAAAGTAACACACACGTCCGTCCGCTGTACCGAAGTACAGTCGCTTTCCGTGTGTCCATAGGCACGTGATTTCCGGCAAGCTGTCAAAGTAGAACCACTCCATATTGTTCACCGTGTCGCATATCCACATATGTGTACCTACGGCGATGACATAGTAATTGTCATACCGGCAGCATACAGCTGCTTCCAGGTTCTCCTTCAGCAGCCGCTTATTGATAGGGATGCTCCGCAGGGTTGTGTTGTTTTGGTTCTGCACCGTTGTGCCGGCAATGGTATACACGCCGCCCGGACCGATATAGAACGGCACGCCGCCGACGTATTTAAACGACGATATGCAGTTTGCGCCAAAAGTACAGCTGCCCTGCAGCAAAGTATAAGTCGCAGTGCCGTCTTCGCTGAGTGACAAGCTGCGCAAATACTGCGATGCATCCGAAGCAACATCATCCTTAACGACTATCTGATTCGAATACAGCTTCTGATAGCCTACAATAGCGCTCATTTCACTGCCAACATCCGTGTACATGCCATTTGAGAAGTACGTCGCATCGTACAGACCGCTCGCATAGTCGCGGTTTTTAAACTTCGGATTGCCCGAAAGGAACACGCGCGTGTCGTTGTTACCGCCATAGATTCCGAAGATGCTGCAGTCGTTGATTTGCTCATCGTCGGAATCCGCATCGTGCAGCACGGTGAAGTCGACCTCGATAACGCTGCCGGGCTTCATATTTGTGTTTACATCTACATTAATCCATCTTTCGTTACTGCTGTTGCTGTATTCCTTTACCGACACAAATTCGTTTAGCCGGATAAATCGTCCATCTTCATCTGCTTCAATTGCAGCTGCCCTCGATACATAGGCGGCTACGCCTGTCTGTGTCAGCGATGGTGCATACTGCATAACGTGCGTATACATATAATCATGCACTGTCGCACCGTCGATAGTGATTCTGTTGATGATCGCTTTATCTTTTTCGCCGGTCAGATACAACATATAAGCGCAAGTTGCTTTTGTAGTGCTTTCCGGCACCTTAAACTGCACCTTTCTTCTGCCGTGCGCGAAATTTGCCGAATCAACCATATCGCCATCTAATGGCTCGACCGTCCTGAATTGCTCTTCGACCCAATCTTCACTTGCGTGAGCATCATAGTCAGCAATGTATTCGGAATTGTCTCTTGTTTTCTCTTCATTGCTGTATCGTTTGAGCGGGATTGCTGTGCGGTTAATAAACATAAGCGGTGCATAGACATCGCTTTCTTCGTGGTACACAACCTTGACCGCATCGTATGTAAAATAGTTTGTAAACTGAACATTTGCGCCGTGCATCGGATTGCCGAGCAAGCGCACAGCTTTTCCACTGTCCGTGATAGACACATACTGCAAATTCCACTCCACCCATGTGCCCTCATCGGGCGCATTATGGTAGGATGTTTTAACACGCACATATACTTTTTCTATCTTGACAGATGTCGCTGTGCTCGGCAGATTCATTTGCGGAACATCCAAAATCACTGTGCCCGCTGCTCCTGTCTTTGTGCTAATGGCTGATTCAAGTTCATATACCTTTGCTTTAAACCGCGCTGCCGAATTCACATTACTGCCCCAAGCATACTCCACAATCTCATCTGAAGTGCCGATATCCTTTACAATGCCATATTCAAGACCGCCGTTCCGGTAAGCCACCTGCACATAACCTGCGCCGATGATATACAGCTTGCCGCCGAACACAAAGTGTCTGCTCTTGGTGTCCTTAAGTCCGTCCATCAAAAACTCCGTCTTGGTGATTTTGTCATACATAAACCATATGCGGTAAAGCTTCGTGCCGGCGTGCATCAGATAGATAGTGTCCTTGGCTTCATTTGAATAAAAGGAAAACAAGCCGTTGACCTTCGCCTCGCCCTGATGCAGCCTTCGATACCCGGTGCGCTTCTCCAAATAGCCGTTGGTGTTGATAATCATATTGACGGAGTCCGGGGAGCGCGACATATGTACTTTGTTCTCAAGCGTTGAAAAGTCCACGCCCGCAAAGCTTGAGATTTGATAATCCTGCAGCGGGTCACTTGCGCCAAAATTCATAGCTTACTCCACCTCCGAATACACATCCACAACCTCTTCCGGTACTGCAAAGCTGAGCTTCGCCTTGCGCTGATTGTACTCTTCCGAAAACACGGATGCTTTGCTCTTGTCGTCATCGATGACGAGCAAGCTTGCCACACCGTATGGCATACAGATGCGCAGAAGGCGAATGTCGTATGGGATTACATCCTCTTCCTTTTTCATCATCGGCATTTCAGCCAGTGTGTACGGTGTAAGTCCTTCACTTGCACGAATGCCGTTGTTGATATCAAAACACTCCGCGATGATTTGATTTACAATTGGGATTTTAAATATATTATACGATTTTGCGCGCTGCACCTGCTCCGAAAGCAAGGCGAGTGCCGCTTCGTACAATTCCTGTACCGTCATAGTCTTCACTCCTTTTTAATTATTGAAAAAGGGCAGGGCGCCCTGTGTATGCAATCCCTGCCCTAAGGTAATGAGCGATATTAAAGAGTGAATTCTGCCACAGCAGACGGATACATACCGTCCTTCTTCACGTACGCCTTCAGCACATCACCTTCAGCAAGTGTTACCGCTTCGGTGTATGCCTTTGCGCTGTCGGAATATCTCGGATCGGAACCGTCTGTGGTGAAATAGATTGTGCCGCCATCCGCAGTAGCGATGGTTGCGTTGCCTTCACCACCAACGAAGGTCGGTGCTGCACAAGCCGTACCTTCTGCAACTGCAGCGTAAACACCGGCAGCTCTTGCGCCTACTACAAATGCATCGTAAATGTATCTGCCCTCGAGTACTGCACCGGATACGCCGACCGGGTCTTCGTGAATTTTTGCATCGCGAATCTTCTCCGGCAGAAGCACCGCGCTCTTATGTGTTAAGAGGAAGTATGCATTCTTCGGCAGGTACGGTGTCGGTACCTTAACAATCTTTGCACCGAACAGCTCACCTACAACACCCTTTTCGAGCGCCTTCTCACCGAGGCTGTCAATATTTAAGAATTCCGGGGACAGACGAACGAGAGAGTACATCTCGCCGGTCAGATACAAATATCTGCCCGCCTGCGGGATGTGGTTATCGTCAAGCACCTGCATTGCATCAGAGATTGCCTGTACGATGCTTGTCTTGGTCGGCTTTGCCATACCGCTGACTGTGCCTGCACCGTAGAGCCACTCCTTGAGTGCGTACTTATCGATTTCCGGCACAACCTGCTCGCGGTTTTCGATTGCCATCACCTTGCCGGCATTCTTAATCATCATCTGCTCAGTATTGTCGCCCTTGTCGACTACGAGTGCAAAGCTTCTGTCACGGCGCAGAGTAAGTGTCTGTACGGTATCCTGTACATCCTTCATCTCACCGTAACGGTTCGAGCCTTTTCTTGTATAGTCGTTGAGCGGAACGGACTGAATGTGCGGGATTTCAACCGACTTCACGCCGTCCCAATTCCATTCTTTAGAGGTTTTGCCACCCAGGAGCGATTCCTGGTAGTACATATTCGAAATATGGTCCGAATACTTCTTAGCTAAATTGATAGCCATAGTTTACTCATCCTTTCTTAACCGCCGTGCAAGCCACTAAGGAAAGCATCCTCTGCGACAGCAGCCTTGCTGCCACGCACTGAACCGACTGCCTTCTGCTTGTTCGACTCATTTCGTTTTAACTGTTCAATTTCTGCACGTGTCGCATCGTTCTCATTGCGAAGACGATTGTTTTCGTACATTGTAAATGCGGTTGTGATATCTTCACCGCTGTGCATTGCATCCCAAACCTCCGGCGGGATATCATCCACCTTCACGTCCGGATACTTTTCAAAGAATTTGCGGTACATCGCATTCTTCGTCTCTTCCTTGCCGCGCGCCTGTTCGCGTGCTCTGTACGATGCAAGCCCTTCCTCGGCATCAACCAAACGCTGTGCCGCACTCAAAGACATCCCTTCCGTATCAGCAAGCTCCTGCACACGTCGGGTTCTTCTGTTGGAGAACACTTCATCGACATACTGGTCAAGCGGCATACCTGCTTCCTCTGCAAGCTGCA
>JAFQPV010000245.1 GCA_017411585.1 Clostridia bacterium
AGTATGCGCCGGGAACAGTGTTGGATTTTACTGCGGTTGAAACCACAATGCCGTTTAAGTATTGGGTGGTTCGCCATGGAACAGATAAAGATATCATTGTTTCGAAAGAAAAGAATTATAAGTTTACTTTGGCATCGGATATGACGGTTGCAGCGATTTATGATCAGTCTGATGAGGGTACATACGTCGGCACGAATGCAGCTTTTGTTTATGAAAATATTGTTGCTGCCGATATGTACATAAAAACGATGACGAAGAATGCGCCTGCTGCACCGTATCAGAGAAATATGACCTTTGATACGTGGACATCGGAGCAGGCAGATGCTGCTACAGTGCTTGCCGACAATAAGCTTTCAAAGGGCGAGCTGACACAGGCGACCACATTTGAAGCAACCTATACCAAAAAGGCTACAGAGTTTGACATTACGGTTATTGGCGGCAGCGGCTCGGGTACATATGCTTATGGTACACCCGTAACCGCTACGGTGACCGCTACGCCGGAAGAAGGCAAGCAGTTCTTGTTCTGGTCGAAGGACGGCGCACCGGTAAGCTACGATGAAACCTACAAGTTTTCCGCAATGCAGGATTGCACAATTGCAGCTGTATTCGGTGATGCCATCGTAACAGACGGCATCAATATGGTAATGCAGGCGCCGGTAGAGGATGGCAATGTGATTGCCTTTACCTTTGAGCGTTATGTGCCGGAAAGCTATGACTTTGTTTCCAGTGGTTTTATTGTAAGCAGCAGTTCGAATGCAGTGCGCGGTAACGCAAGCGTTTTGATGGAAGCTGTATCTTACCGCGACGGTGGGCGCACGCAGTTTACAAAGAGCTTAAATAAGGTAAGCGGCACAAACACGTATTATGCGCGCGGTTATGTGGTTTATATGGACGAGGGCGTTGTAAAGACCGTTTATTCCAAGCAGCAGAAAATCGTAATTGAATAATACATTGAAATTAAAAAACAGAGGATTGAGATTTTCAATCCTCTGTTTTTTATTTTTTATCTGCTTTTTCTCGGGTTCATCCTTTGCAATACTGTCGATTAAAAACTCGCAGGCGATTTTGGAAATATAGCTGATAACGGCGAACTGCATTGCAGTATCTGCCAAATTCTGCCCGGGGCTCTTTTTTAAATCCTCACGCATCACCTGCAGCATAATTTCATACACGCCCTTGAACTTGTCGTAGCGGCCTGCGATATCGGCTTCGGCGAAGTCCATATCCAGCAGTGTTTTTGTATCGCCGACGGATAACACCTGCTTGAGCTTCGAAATAATTGTCAGATAGGCAATGTGCTCTTTAGAGTATTTTTTGCCGTTGGAGCGCGGCAGAAGCCCAGCTTTGATATAGTTATTAATCATTGCCGACGTGATTTCATCGTCACTGCGGTGCGAAATCGGCGTGCGCGCAAGGTAGGAGAGTACCTGGTCTTTATAAAGCTCAATATCCGGGAAAGACTCGTAATCCGGCAATTGAATTGTCTCGAAAAAATCGTAAAGCTTTTTTTCTTCCGGCAGCATTGTATACACCTCGAATTCTTTTTTAAAGCTTTCTTATACATAGAGTAACACACTTTTTTAAATTTCGCAATAGTATTTTTGAAATTTGTATTGACATAATAAGAATTTTATAATATAATTTTCATAATTAGATTAGTAAATTAATAAAATTACAAGGAGATAGAAAAATGGCAGTGAGAATTTTGATTGATTCTGCATCGGATTTCGACATAAAGGAAGCAACTGCAAGAGATTTGCTGTTTGTTCCGCTTTCGATAAATTTTGGAGATACCTCTTATGCGGATGGCGTGACGATTGAAAAAAATCAGTTTTATGAGATGCTGCTGCACGGCGATATCTATCCAAAAACGGCACAGCCGGCACCGGATTTGTTTTTAGAGCATTTTAATGCGGCGAAGGAGAGCGGGGACGAGCTGGTTGCACTTGTAATTTCCAGCGGTCTTTCCGGTACGCTGCAGAGTGCATTAATTGCAAAGGATTTGTGCGACTACGATGGCATTCACGTTGTGGACAGCTTAAACTGTGTAACCGGTCTGCGTTTGCTCGTTGATGTTGCGGTAAAAATGCGTGATGAAGGAGCATCTGCAAAGGAAATTGTTGCAGAAATCGAAGCGCTCAGACATCGTGTAAAGATTGTTGCAGTTGTAGACACGCTTGAATTTCTTTATAAAGGCGGCCGTCTTACAAAGGCAGCGCAGCTGATTGGTACGATGGCAAACCTAAAGCCGTTCGTCAGTCTGGATGAAAACGGCAAGATTTTTGTTTGTGACAAGGTAATTGGCAGAACAAAGGCGTATAAG
>JAFQPV010000246.1 GCA_017411585.1 Clostridia bacterium
CAATAAAGTTTGCAAGCTTCGGATTTGGTGTTTTAATCTTGACAGGGTACTCTAAAAACTTCTGATATTGCCACATGTCTTATACCACCTCCTACTGAAAATCCCATGTCCACGGATTGTCGTTCCATGCCCATGTATCCTGTGTATTATCCATTGCTGTGAGCGGTCCGAATTCCTTCATAAATGCCACATAAGCTTCCTTCGCCTTACATGACACCTCTTTAAACATCTCCAGCGCTCTTTTATCATGCGGATGCGTATCCAAATACAAATTCAAATCATACGCCGCAAAATTGTAGCTTTGAAGCTTTTTCAGCATTTCTTCGCGTCTGTTGGTTTCTACTACGATTTCCATCAGCGCACCTCCCTTTGCTTCGGTTCCTTGCCATAAACTTACATCGGCAAGTCGAGTTCAGGAAAAATTGTACCACGCGAAAGCCCTTTACGTGGCTCATATGTTTCACCAAGCTCGTGAACCGGTACGTAGGCATAGCCAACTTTACCGCAATCTTTCATTTCATTTGCCATACCCAAAACTCCTCTACATCTATATTTTAAAAAACGCGATCGATCCGTTTTGTACCATAATATGCCAAAAGCTGTCGAATCGTGCATTACAAGTTGACATAAAAAAAGAAACAGCAAGCACTAAGCTTACTGTCTCTGATATTTCATTTATCTTTCTTCTCGGAAGTACGAAAGCCCCAGCGCAGCCGGTGGCTGATTTTCTTTTTTATTGCGAACGCTTGTGATGATTAATACCACAATGGTTACAATGTACGGAAGCATATTAAACAGCGCAACCGCACTTCTGCTGAGACCGGAAATGTACGAATATGCAATGTACAAGCCGCCGAAGATAATCGAACCCAGAATACCGACATTCGGTTTCCACAAAGCAAAGATTACAAGCGCAATCGCAAGCCAACCTCTGTCACCAAAACCGCCGCTTGTCCAGGAACCGCCGGTGTAGTCCATAACAAAGTACAAACCGCCAAGGCCGGCAATCATGCCGCCAATCACAGTTGCAAGATACTTATACTTCGTAACATTGATACCTGCTGCATCTGCTGTCGCCGGATTCTCACCCACAGCGCGCAAATGCAAGCCGGCTTTTGTCTTTTTCAAAAACCATGCGCACAAAAGTGCAATGATAATCGCAACATAAACCAAGAAGCCATAGTTTAAGAAGATTTCGCCAAACCAACCGAGATTTTTCGCAAACGGAAGCGTCACCTTAAAGCAGTCTGCACTTGTTTTTACAGACAAAATACCGCCATCGCTGAAAATTTTTGTCATAGAGCCACCAAAGAAATCGCCGAAACCAACACCAAACGTAGTTAAGGCAAGACCGGTTACGTTCTGATTTGCGCGAAGTGTAATGGTTAAAAAGCTCTAAATCAGCGCCAAAAGTGCAGAGCCGACAAGCGAGCAAAGCAACGGAATCAAAACGCACAAAACCGGCGAAGGCACTTCAACTGCTTTTTCATAAAGGTAAGCGCCGATAATACCGGCACTGCCGCCCACATACATAATACCCGGGATACCGAGGTTAAGATTACCGGATTTCTCCGTTAAAATTTCACCGGTCGAACCGAAAAGAAGAGGTATGCCTTGTACAATAGCCTTGTTAATAATTGTAGCAAACATTATTTATCCCCCTCCTTATGTTTATTTCTAAAGTTTAGCTTATAATTCACAAAGAATTCACTGCCGATAATGAAGAACAAGATGATACCGGTCAAAATATCCGACAAGCTCTCATTCAAGTTAAACGCAGTTGCAATTTCACCGGCACCGCGTTCCAGAAAGACAATTAAAAACGATGCTAAAATCATCATAATCGGATTAAACTTTGCAAGCCACGACACCATGATTGCCGTAAAGCCCATACCACCAACAATCGTTGTGTTGATTGTATGGTCTGTACCGGAAACCAAAAGGAAGCCTGCCACACCGCACAGCGCGCCGGAAATCGCCATTGTGCGCAAAATGACCTTTTTTACATTGATACCAATATAACGTGCCGTATTCTGACTTTCACCGACAACCGAAATCTCATAACCATGCTTGCTGTAGCGAAGATAAATGTACATAATCGCCGTAAGCACTGCAACGATTATGATATTTAACAAATATTTCTGTCCGAATATCTCCGGCAGCCAACCGCCTTGCGTTGCGCGGTTGATAACGCCGACATTGTTGGAATCCTTCGGGTTTTCCCACAATACAATACAGAAGGATACCAGCTGCATCGCAACATAGTTCATCATCAGGGTAAACAATGTTTCATTCGTTTCAAATCTTGCTTTAAAGTACGCCGGGATAATACCCCAAATCATACCGACAAAGATACTTACAAGAGCCGTTATCGGCAAAGCAATATACGAAGGCAGCGATTCACCGAAATAAATCATACAAGCCGCCGTTGCAAGACCGCCAATAAGTGTCTGCCCTTCCGCACCGGTATTCCAGAATTTCATCTTAAACGCCGGTGTTACCGCAAGCGAAATACAAAGCAGCATCGAAAGCTTTTGCAGCAAATTCATAAACTTTCTAGATGAACCAAAGGAACCTTCAAACATCGAAACATAAACCTGAATCGGGTTATACCCGGTCAAAAGAACAATCACCAAGCCGCACAAAACCAAAGCAAGTATAATTGCAACCGCACGAACAGCCCAGGATTTGTACCATACCATTTCATCGCGTTTTGCAACCTGCACGAGCGGCTCATGTACGTGCGTGTTTTTTTCAGTATTCGCTTTATTCATTTACATGCGCCTCCTCGCTTGATTTTGTCATTAGCAAACCGATTTGCTCCTTTGTTGCCGTTCTTGCGTCAACAATACCACTGATTTTGCCGCTACTTAAAACCATAATCCGGTCACAAAGCTCCAACAATACGTCCAGATCCTCACCGACAAAAATTACCGCAACACCTTGTCGTTTCTGCTCATTTAAGAGATTGTAAATCGTATAAGAAGAATTAATATCCAAACCGCGCACCGGATATGCCGCCATTAAAACAGTCGGTGCAGTCGCAATTTCGCGACCGACAAGCACCTTCTGTACATTACCGCCGGAAAGTCGTCTTACGGGCGTATTCGCACTCGGCGTAACTACACCGAGACGCGTGATAATATCTGTCGCAAGGTCTTTCGGCGCCTTACGTTCAAG
>JAFQPV010000247.1 GCA_017411585.1 Clostridia bacterium
ACAAAGGTCACCTTTGCACCTGTGCCGGATGTGCGCCTTGGCTTTGCAGATGTGACAATTGAAACAAGGCGTGGTTTACTGCGCAGCGCATGGTGGTATGAGCAAGGCAGTATTCGGTTTGAATTTACCGTTCCGGAAGGGGCGCAGGCAAATGCCGTTTTGCCGGACGGTACGACATATGTACTGCAGAGCGGCAATCACATACTTTATACAAAACAGTTATAAAAATACCGCAACCGAACAATTTCGGTTGCGGTATTTTACTCTTCTTCCGTCAATGTCTTGATTAAGTATTCATAGATTTCTGCGTGCTTCTTTTTAAAGTTTTTACACATCAAATCGGCGATTTTTTCATCCTGTGCATACACGGACATAGAAAGCAAATCCTCTTCCGCTTCGCGCAGGGAAAGCTGTGCACAGTAATCCGTATAGTTGACGGGCACCGTTTTGGCAACCAGTCGCTTTTGCGTTTCCGTGAACTGATACAGCTCCTTTAATGCAGCAATGATATACTCGCGCACCTGCAGCGGCAAATCGTCACCAAAGCATTTTGCCGAGATTTTGCCGCCGTCGGTCAAATCCATAACCTCGCGGCCGGTTGAATCTACATAGCGGAATATTTCGTTCGCCTTTTCCAAAAATGCCATTGCATCGCAAATGTCAAACATATCGACATCGGCGCTTGCCAAGAGTGCGTGTGTAATCTGCGGACGTGCAAGCGGCTCTTTTGCAACCTGCAGTGCATATAAAATCATAATCCGGATTTCAACCGGGTCTGTAATGCAATAATATCTCAAAAAATCCACCTCATCAAAATCATTGCCCTTATTTTAACACAGAATTTTGAACTTGCATAGACAAAATTAAAAAAATGTGCTAAAATTATTTTAATTGTACAGTTTGGAGGATTGCTTGTGATTTATAATGAGGAAATCGTTCGTCGCCTGAAAGCGCTCGGTGCGGCAGATGTCGGATTTACAGAGACAAAGCCGCTGCACGAGGGCTATGCAGGGCGTTTGCCCTATACCATCAGTCTGACCGTGAAGCTGTCGGACTTTGTCATCGATGAAATTGATACCGAGCCGACTTTTGCCTATTTTCAGCATTATCGTACGGCAAATGCCTTTATTGACCGTCTAATATTTGAAATTGGTAACTACATTCAAAGCGAAGGCTATCAATACTTGCCGATTGCGGCATCGCAATCCATTCCCGACGGCAAGGGTGGACTTTCCGGCATCGTCAGCCACAAAGCCGCTGCTCGTCAAGCCGGACTCGGCAGTATCGGCAAAAACGACATTTTTATTTCAAAAGAATACGGTCCAAGAATTCGTCTCGGAACAATTTTAACCAATATGCCGTTTAATACTGTAGTAGAACAAACCAATCCCGATGTGTGCGGGGGCTGTACCATCTGTGCCACCAAATGTCCTGCCATGGCAATCCACGGCAAAGTTTGGCAACCCGGTATGGCACGCGAGGAGATTGTAGATGCTGCGGCATGCAGTGCGTACATGAAAGAGAAGTTCCAGCATATCGGTCGTGGTTCTGTTTGCGGATTGTGTATGAGATATTGCCCTAAAGGGTTATAAAGAGGAGCTTAGCATGAACACAGAAGTAAAAGTAGATATGTATAAATTTGAAAACGAGCTGCGTGCGAAAGGCTATACGGCGATTGCCGGCGTGGATGAAGCCGGGCGCGGACCGCTTGCGGGCAGCGTGTTTGCGGCGGCGGTGATTTTGCCGGAGGGCGAAGTGATCGAGGGGCTAAACGACTCTAAAAAGCTTTCCGAGAAAAAACGCGAGGCGCTTTTTGATGTCATTAAGGAAAAGGCAGTTGCCTATTGTGTTTGCGCCGTTGACCACGAGGAAATCGACCGTATCAATATCCTGGAGGCAACCTTTAAAGCCATGAACGGCGCTGTGCAGGGGCTGCAGCATCCGGCGGATTTTGTGTTGATTGACGGAAATCGCATCCGCGGTATGGAGTATGTTGCGCATCAGACAGTCGTCAAGGGCGATGCGCTTTCAGCATCTATCGCAGCGGCATCCATTCTTGCGAAGGTCAGCCGTGACCGTGAGATGGTGGAGCTTGCAAAGCAGTATCCTGAATATGAGTTCGAAAAGCATAAAGCATATCCGACACAGCGCCACCGCGAATTGATTGCAAAATACGGACCGAGTCCGATTCACAGAAAGACATTTCGCGGCGTAAAGGAGTTTGTGAAATAATTATGGCGGAAAAAACAGCGAGAGCACTCGGTAAGTTTTTCGAGGGTGAGGCGAAAAAATATCTGGAGAAAAAGGGTATGCGCTGCGTAGACAGAA
>JAFQPV010000248.1 GCA_017411585.1 Clostridia bacterium
ATTATTTCTCTTATTTTATCGATATATGCGGGTTTTACGGGATTATGCATCGGAATATTAAGCATAATATTTCTAACTTCACCTGGATATTCATACATAAAATGACTTCCTTTTGAGCGTTTCAGCGTAAAACCATAATGGTCTAAAAAGGATTGTAGCTCTCTAGGTGTTATATCGCGAGCAGTCGGTGTTTTTAATATTTTTGTTTTGATATTATCAAAAGTTCCCATGTATTGCTGCACTCACTCCTATGATGATATTGTATGTGATATCATCATTATATACGGTTTCTTTGCATTTGTCAATACGCTTTTGTGTCAAATCGGTGCGTTTTGGTATATTATAGCATGTTTGAAACATCTATTACTATCATATTTACTTGGTTTGTCAAGCGTTAGTCAAAACGCCGCAAAACCGCATTATATTAACGTTTAATTCAGGTTCAAATCCTGTAACCCCGACCAAAATAAGAAACCGCATAATAATGGGAAAATCCCACTGTTATGCGGTTTTTCTTTATTTTCTTTTGTGTCAAAACGGTGCAGATAAGTGCAAATAATGTATGTTTTTGTTAGTCAAATGTTAGTCAAGTTAAAATGTAAAATCGTTTAGCTTTTTTTACTGTTGCATATCGCTCAACACAGCTTCAGCATACGTCTTTGATAAATTCCAAGACTGCCATTTGGGGGATGTGTCTGTCTCGGTTGTTTCCTGCAAAAACATTTTGCATCTTATCTGTACACGCGCGTCGCTTGTGCCGTTATGCAAACGCTCAATTGCCGGCGCGGCATCTGCTGACAGGGTGAACACATAGTCTACGCTCGGGCGCGCGCCGCTTAAGTAGCGGTCTACCTGTTCGCGTGCGATAAGGTTGTCCGTTGGTACAACGTTTAACATGCAGTAATAGGAAAGCGCAATTGTGAGATACACCAAAACGATGTTCAGCTTTGGCTTTGCAATATAGATGAAGGTAAAGATTAGCCCAATCGCTTCAAATACCAAAAAGCCGAGTACATACAGGCGCAGGCGCGTCAGTCCGTCTGCCGCGGTGTAGAGATACATTCTGTAAAATGAGGATACGAGCAGCACCACGGTGACCGCACACAGATAGTGGCATAAGATTTTGGTCAGTGTTGCCCATTTGCCGCTCTGTGCTTGCGTCAGATGCACAATCGTCAAAATCGCTGCAAGGTTTACGCCGGTGAGCGCCAGCAGCTCGAAAAAGCCTTTGCGCGCATATGTCGTGTAATTGAGTCCTTCCGGAAGCGTAGCACCGGCGAAGAGGTATTTAAACTGCACGATGACAAACAGCGTGTATACAAAAAGCATCATACACAGCAGAATGTTAATGATGATTAAATCGCCCTTGCGCTGCTTGATTTCGCCGACTTCTACGATGTGCGCTTCGCTTTGTGCACAGTATAAAACACCGAACAGAAACAACCCGGCAAGTATGCCGCAGGCAATGTCAAGCAGCGTGCGCGACTGAAAGCCGTTTGTAAGGGAGGCAAAAAAGCTTTCGGTTTGCAGGGAAAAGACCATGTCTGCCGAAGAGAGCACAGCAAGCAAAATTAAAGCACACGGCAGCGCAATCGCAACGGCAATGGCGATGCGCTTGAATAGCTGTGTCTTGCCGTTGGACAGCTCCAGCGCCCAGACAAACGGCAGCTTTACATATTTGAGCGGGGAAATGATGCGTGCAAAGCATTCGGACAGCATCGTGAGCATATCGGTTTTAAAGCTGAAGCTTGTGAACATACACGCATAGAGCAAGATGCTGATGATAAGGTTTGCAATGCGCCAAATGGAATTTGCGCTGATAAAAGCATTGACCGACAGTGCAAAGAGGGGCACAAAGAACCAAAGTCTTTTTTTATCCGGCACAAGAAAGCAAAAGCAAACAAGCTGCAGCAGTGTAAAAAGCGGCACGCTGATGCCTGCGTTTTGCGGCATAATAAAATATGCAAAGGTGCATATGCTCAGCAGGGTATATATGAGTAATTTGATTTTCAGATTTTTCGAAATTTCCGTTGGCATAAATTCGACACTCCTTTTAAGCGATTGGCAGGGATGAATGTGCTTGACCGTCATCAAAAGGGCAAGCACCAATGCTGCCATCGAGCCGTAAAATCCGCCGATATAGGTGGGAAGCCAGTTATCAGAGCCGAGTACAATATCAGAAAAAAATACAGAAAACAGACCGATTTCTGCGGCAAACATTACGACCAGTCCGCTAAAGCCGCAAAGCAGCAGATTGGGAACTATGTCCGATACCAAAAATGCGGTGGTAATGATGCAAAATACAATTGCCGCAGGAAGCAAGACAGCGTCTTCGCTAAGCGATTGCATACATATACAGCACAGCTTTTGCACGAGGTATAAACTCAGTCCGAGACCAATGCCTTTAAACAGGTGCTTCATTTACCATCACTCCTTGTATTCGAGAATGTCTGCCGGTTGGCAGTCGAGTGCTTTGCAGATATCCTCTAATGTGGAAAAACGGATGGCTTTTGCTTTGTTGTTTTTCAAGATGGAGAGATTTGCAGGCGTAATGTCAATTTTTTCAGCAAGCTCCATCAAGCCGATTTTGCGCTTTGCCATCATTACGTCTAAATTTACGATAATTGCCATAACTGCGCCCTCCTTATATTGTCAAATCGTTTTCTGCTTTGTAGTTGACTGCTTGCTTGAACAAATCCTTCAGCGTCAGGCAAAACAGACAGCCGACTAAAAAGATACCCGCGATGACTGGGGTGGCGATTGTAAACAGAAAAACGGATTTTACAACATAAATGATGCCGATAATCAGACAGGTGACTGCCATTTTGCGCAGATGGCGCACATTTTCATCCACGAACGGATTGCCGACCAAAAGCGATTTGTACATCTGCTTTAAAAGAAACAGAATGTACACGCAGCACGCGCCGGAAACGGTGAGGATTACGGCGTAGGCAAGAAGAATATTGCAAGACAGTGGATACAAACGTATCAGAGGCGCTGTAAGCGCGGGGATTGCGCAGGTGCAGACAATGCTTAAATAAAACAAAATATCAATTACGACCTTTGCGATGTAGTGCGTAATACTTTTTTTGTACATAAAAACCAACCTTTCTAGTATTTGGTGATTTCAGTATAGCATCGCGTTTCTCGTTTGTCAACTAAAAATTATCGAAAAACGATAAAAATATTTTGAAAAACGAAATGCCTTGACTTTGGAAGGCAAGAGGCGTATAATATATAGGAACATTGACATAGTTGTCAGACAGGAGGAAGAATCATGAGTGAATGTACACATAATTGTGAAACCTGCAGTGCAAATTGCAGCGACAGACAGGCAGAGAGCCTGCTCGAAAAACCGCACGCAGGCAGCAATATTAAAAAGGTCATCGGTATTGTCAGCGGTAAGGGCGGCGTAGGCAAAAGCCTTGTAACCTCGTTGATGGCGGTTATGGCACAGAGAAACGGCTACAAAACCGCGATTTTGGATGCGGATATCACAGGCCCGTCCAGTCCGCAGGCGTTTGGCCTGCACACACGTGCGATGGGCAATGATGAAGGGCTGTTCCCGGTAGAAACCAAAACGGGCATCGGCGTGATGTCTTTGAATTTATTAACAGAAAACGAAACTGATCCGGTGGTATGGCGCGGTCCGGTCATCGGCAGCGCTGTAAAGCAGTTTTGGACAGATGTTATTTGGGGCGATGTGGACTATATGTTTATTGATATGCCGCCGGGCACGGGCGATGTACCGCTGACGGTGTTCCAGTCCATTCCGGTAGATGGCATCATCATCGTTGCTTCGCCGCAGGAGCTGGTGGGTATGATTGTGGAAAAGGCTGTCAATATGGCAGGCCTTATGAACATTCCGGTGCTCGGTCTTGTAGAAAATATGAGTTATTTTGAGTGCCCGGATTGCGGCAAGAAGCACACCATTTTCGGTGAAAGCCACATTGATGAAATCGCAAACAAGCACGGCGTTGCGCACACGGCGAAGATTCCGATGAATCCGAAGCTTGCTGCCGCTTGTGATGCAGGCTTAATCGAGCTGTTCGAGGGCGATTGGCTCGAAGAGCTGTTTGAGGTTGTTTCAAAGTAAACAAAAAGGACAAAACGAATTTCGATTTGTCCTTTTTTTATATGTGTGTACGAAGGCTTCTCCTTGAGGAGAGGCTCCGCCGCAGGCGGTGGTGAGGTGTAGAATGCGTAGCAATCGTTATGCTTTTACACTTCCACCCATTCAAACGGTGTTTGTGCTGCTTTGTGACCTGCGTTGATGGTTGCAATCACATTGACCGTCTGGCGGTGGGTTACCGGCGCGATGCCGGTGTCGAAAAACGCAATAAGGCTTTCAATAAAGCGCATAAAGTAATCAGACCTGATGGGGTGAATCTGCATGTTGTTTTTTTCGTCGGCAGTTGTGATTTCAAAGTCAATCCATGTGCCCTGGTACATTTGTGCGTACCTGCCGTCGGTAAATTCAATCACCATCGACGGATGTTGCTTATCACCTAAAAACATAACTCGCTTCGGGTCTGTTTTCATCAGCTTTAAAATCGGTTCAATCTGGTGGATGGAATAAATGTCATACGCGCCGGGACCGCGGCTGTACAGCTTTGTGATTTTATCTGTATCCATATCGTTTAATTCCGTGGAGAAATAGAGCGCGGAGCTTGAAAAGCACGGCGTGCTGTGCGCTTCGGCATTGGCGAAAATGCGCAGTGCGGTTTCTTTGTCCGGCGCAAAGGTCTTGTCGATATAGGTCAGCTTGCCGGATTTAAGCGGTAAGTCGCAAAGCTGCTCGTGCATTTCCGGATTGTCCGGCGACATTACGATGAGCACATCACTTTTTTCAATCACTTCTTCGATGGTGTCTAAAAGCGCGACACCATTTTTTTCTGCCCAGGCTTTATTGGTTAAGCCGCCTTTTAAAGGACTGTCTATCTTGCCGTAGGCGTAAGCAACCTCATATTTGCCGTTTGATGCTTTTTTGAGCATTTCCGGGTAGTTGTTTGCGTGCCACTGGTCGAGGTAGTAGTCTATAAAGCCGACCTTTTTCATAAGGTAACCTCCTTGTGCGCTTCCGCAGAGCGGTAGATGGCATCCATCATCTGCGAGGTTAAGATGTTTATATCAATATGGCTTGCCAGCTTTTTGCCGGTTTCTACACAGTCAACAAATGCATCAATTTCGTTTTGGAAGGCATTGGAGTCTTCTGTTTTAAAGGTCGTCCTGGTCAGCATCCCGTTTTTTGTCGAGTAGAGCGTAAAATCTGCGCCGTACTGCAGGCGGATGCCGCCCTTTGTGCCCATAAAGTCGATAAACATCTCGTCTTCCATCACATTTTGTGCCCATGCGCCGTTGAAGTTGATGACCGGTCCATCCGTGCGGATGAGGCCTGTGATGCCTTCTTCGACATCATTGATGCCGTCTTTTATCGGCGGACCTGCCCACATATAGGTGTAGACATAGTCTGCAATCGGCGTGCCGAGCTTTTTAAATTCCTCGGCAGAAACCGTCAGCACCTTCGGGTCATTTAAGCAGTACATCACGATGTCCAAGAAATGCACACCCCAGTCGATTAAAACGCCGCCGCCGGCGATTTCCTTTGTGGTGAATGCACCGCCGAGACCGGGGATACTTCTGCCATTGCGAAAGCTGATGTATACATTATAGATTTCGCCGAGCTCGCCGGAGTCGATGATTTCCTTCATCTTGTTTACATTGGTGTTAAATCGGTTCACGACACCGATATTGAGTGTTTTGCCGGTTTCGTGCTGTGCTTTTTGCATTTCGAGCGCTTCGCTGTACATTCTTGCCGCAGGCTTTTCGCAGAGTACATGCTTGCCCGCCTTCAGCGCGTCGATTGTGATGACAGAATGCATCAGATTCGGCGTGCACACGGAAATGGCAGCCACCTCAGGGTCGGCCAAAACCGCTTTGTAGTCTGTTACGGCAATGCCGCAGCCGTATTTTTCTACGGCGGCTTCAGCGCGCTGTTTGATAATATCGCAGAAATACTTTATTTCTGCCTTTTCATTTTTCATATAGGACGGGATGTGCGCACTGTTCGCAATCGCGCCGCATCCGATAACTGCAACCTTCATTTAAAGCACCTCCAAATTTATTTTCAGCTTCAGTATATAAAAAAACACAGCCCTGCACAAGCGGCAAAGCTGTGGATTTATGGTACAATTTTTGCGGTCAGGGCTTTGTGTATTCACGTGGTGACACGCCGGTAACCGCCTTAAATGCACGGCGAAATGCGTGTGCGGAGGCAAAGTGCAAATGTGATGCAATTTCCTCTACGCCCCAGGCGGAGGTTTTTAACAGCAGGCACGCGTGGTCAATCTTTTTGCGCGTGATGTATTCTTTAATGGTGGTGCCGGTTTTTTCCTTGAACAGATGCGAAAGGTAGTATTCGCTGTAGGCAAGGCTTTGGCTGACATCGCGCGCGTGCTCGATGTTGATGAATTCCTTGTCTATATAGCGCAGCGCCCGGTATACGGTTTGCCCGACTTGTGCGCTTTTGCCGCCATCCTTGGAAGCGGCGGTTTTGCCGGCAGCGAGCCTGTATACGGCAACGAGGATTTGCGAAAGGTAGCAGCTGACAAGCGTTTCACTGTGGCTGTCCCAGCAGTAGCACTCATCGACTAACAGCGCACACAGGCGGCGTACGGTTGAATCGCCGGAGAGGATAAAATGCTTTTTGTTTTTGGTAAAGGCGTGAAAATCCTTTAAAAGCGCAGTATCTGCTGCCGTATAGCCGATGCAGATATAACGGAAATCCTCCGCGGGCAGCGCTTCGATTTCGTGTGTGCAGCCTTGGCGGATAAAGTGGATTTGCCCCGCACCAATTTCTTCACAGGTGTCATCCGAGTGCATTTTTGCCTTGCCGGAAATGACATAGGTAATTTCATCGCAGCGCTGGTCGTGCTTTGGCATAATGCCGCCGCGCGTCAAAGACAGCTCTTCGACCTGATAGATTTTTGCATCGGGGACGGCGAGCCCTTCACCAAAGGTTTTGCCGAACTGGTATTTTTTCATAAGCCACCTCCGTTTTGTTAAGAATAGCACGGAAAATTTTTGCTGTCAAGAAAAAAAGACAATGCATCTTATGCATTGTCTTTTGGAGGCTTTTATTTTGCTTCTTTTTTCTTATACATCGTAAAGCAGGATGCGATTACGATACACGCTACGGCAACGAACACCATCACATTCGGCACGATACCGTTAATCAGCCAGGTGACAAACGGAGTTAAAATCGGCTTAATGAAGAACGCGAGCGATGCCATCATCGTGCCGCCGTGCTCCATCGCCTTAAAGTAAGCCAGGTAGCCGATACCGGTAATAAAGATACCGAGATAGAGCATAATGGAAATGCTCTTTACATCAAATGCCGGCAGAATATCTTCGCCGATGATGAGCAGGACAATGAGCAGCACAATCGCGCCGATGAAGAACGCATAGCCGCTTTGAATCAAGCCGCTGAACTTCTTGGTGTACTTCTTGCTCAGCGCTGTATAAAGACTAAACGACAGAGCGGCGAGCAGCGCAAGTGCCACGGATGAAAGGTTCGTGCCGGAGGAAAAGTCTGCACAAAAGGCAACACCTGCCACGCCGAACACGAGTGCAAGCACTTTATTCCATGTCAGTTTTTCCTTTAAAAGCAGGCAAGCGAACGCAATCGTGAAGATGGAGTTCGAGGAAAAGATAATTGCAATCAGCGACGGGGCATCTGCAATTTTAACGGCGATTTGCAGCGAGAGCATACTTACGCAAATGAGCAGAACGCCGAGAAGTGCAAACAAAAGAATGTCTTTTCCTGTTACCTTTAAGCCTAATTTTTTGACCTTCATCATTGCCGGCGGCAAAAGCATCAGTGCGCCGATTAAAAAGCGCCAGAAGGTGATGGCATACGGCGAAACATCGCCGGCAATCAGCTTGCTGATTGGCTCTAAGGTTACGAACATCAGCGCCGTAACCAGTGTGTAAAAAATACCTTTTTTCATTTTATTTTACCTCATTGTACTTTTTGATAAATTTATCTACGATTTCAACGAATTCATAAGTGCCTTCCGCGTTCGGCGCATTGATGTACTTGCAGTGATGCCAGCCCTCCATATAATTGAGCTCCACCTTTTCCATATCCGCACCCATATGCTTCATTGTAGATATTAAAAGCTTTGTCTGCTCTAAACGATTTTCCATATCAAATTCGGAAACTAAAATGCACATCGGGGCGTAGTTTCTGCCTTCTGTGATGTGGTAAATCGGTGCGCTTTCATCGATGATGACACGCTTATGGTCGAAGCCGCGCTCACGAAGCACATTAAAGTGCGCCGTCGGCTGGCCTGCATCATGGATGTAGCCTGTGATGGCGTCTGCATCAATTTTGTGGATGTCGAGCCACTTTTTGTCGAAGCACAGCATTTGCGAAAGATAGCCGCCTGCGGAAGAGCCGCCGACGAATATGCCGGTTACATTGCCGTATTCGCTCATGTGCTTGTGCGCCCACGCGACCGCTGCAGCCGCATCGCAAACAAATTCCGGATAGCGCGCCTCCGGGTACATACGGTAGTTTGCGGAAACAACGGCAATGCCGCGCTTTTGCAGCATTTCAACAAAAATGCCTGCTTTTTTGTCGCCGCCGTAGATGCCGCCGCCGTGGAAGTACACAAACACCGGGAAGGTGTCCGCGTCCGGCAGATGTACATCTAATTTTTGCTCGGGATGACCGAGCTTTGTGTAGGAAATGTCTTTAATCGAGTTCATTTTTTTGCTTTCTCCCTTTATTTCGTATGCTTTTTGATAAATGCGCTTGCAATCTCCACAAATGCATTTTTGCCGTCTGTGTCTAAGACTTTTAAGTATTTACAATGCTTCCAACCCGGCATAAAGTGGTATTCCACCTTTTCCATATCTGCACCCATATGCTTCATGGTCGAGAGCATCAGCTGCGTTTGCTCAAAGCGGTTCTGCGCATCAAATTCCGATACGAGTACGCACATCGGGGCATAGTTTCTGCCTTCTGTGATGTGGTAAATCGGCGCAGTTTCGTCGATGATGACGCGCTTGAAATCTATGCCGCGCTCCTTGAGTACATTAAAGTGCGCCGTCGGCTGACCTGCATCGTGAATATAGCCGGTGATGGCATCGGCATCAATTTTGTGGATGCCGAGATACTTTTTGTCGAAGCACAGCATCTGCGAAAGGTAGCCGCCGGCCGACGAGCCGCCGACAAACAAACCGGTTATATTGCCGTATTCGCTCATATGCTTATGCGCCCACGCAACCGCTGCTGCGCAGTCGTAAATAAACTCTGGGTAACGCGCTTCCGGGTACATACGGTAGTTTGCGGAAACAACGGCGATGCCGCGTTCTACGAGACCGGGGATAAAGGCTTCACATTCGTCCCACGCTTTATCGCCGTTGATGATGCCGCCGCCGTGGAAATAGACAAACACCGGGAAGGTGTCCGCCTCCGGCAGATGCACATCTAACTTTTGCTCGGGATGACCGAGCCTTGTGTAGGAAATATCCTTGATGATTTTCATAGTATATCCCTCCTTTTTAAGGACAGTTTAGCACAGAAACAGTATTTTGTAAAATATGCGGTAAAATATGATTGCTATATATTAAAATATATGATAAAATGAAGTCGGGTGATGGGAATGGAAATGTTGCAAATTAAATATTTTATGGCAGTAGCGCGCAGTGAAAACATATCCAGGGCGGCACAGGAATTTATGGTGCCGCCGTCGAGTGTGTCCGTTGCGATAAAAAAGCTGGAAGCGGATTGGGGGTATCCCTTATTTGACCGCACGGCAAACCGATTGAAGCTCAACACAAACGGCAAGCTTTTTTTGCATGCACTTGAAATAGCGGAGCGCGAAATGCGCAATGCAAAAATGCAAATGCAAAACCTTGCGGGGACGGTGTCGGGCGAAATTCGATTGCTGATTTTAAGCAATCGCCGCAATGTGATGCAATGCATTTCGAGTTTTAAAGCGGCGTATCCGCACGTGGCGTTTACCATTCGCCACGAGTGGCACCAAAATTATATGGATTACGATTTGATTGTGACTGACCGTATCCTTTCGGAGGAAGTTTTTGAACGGCGTTTGTATCAGCACGAGGAAATGCTGCTTGCCGTGCCGAAGAATCATCCGCTTGCTTTATGCGAAAGTGTTTCGCTTTCTGCACTTGGCAGGGAAAAGTTTATCTGTATGCCGAAGGGGAGCAGTCTCGGTGATTACACGCATGCTGCATTTTCACGCTTTGGCATTTCGCCGGAGATTGCCATCGAGTGCGATGATCCGGAATATATTTTAATGTATCTGAAAATGGGATTGGGTCTTAGTCTTTTTCCAAACCGCTCTTGGGGAAGTCAGGTGGACGAAAACATTCACCTTATAAAATTAGAAGGGAATCTGGAGCGCGATTCGTATGTGTATTTGCGTAAAAACGCCTCCGTTGCGGCAAAGCAATTTGCAAAAACACTTGCAGAAGCCTGAATTCGTATTGACGGATGTACGGCTGAGTGATACAATGCGTATGTTGGGGTGATTTTGTGAAAAAAGAATACATATTCGCAGCAATTTCCATACTTTTATGGTCAACAATGGCAACGGCTTCCAAGCTGCTTTTGGGCAGCCAAAGCAGCTTTCAGGTGCTGTGGGCAAGCTCGTTTTTTGCGATGCTGTTTATGCTTTTGTTTAATCTGTTTACCGGCAATTTGAAAAAGCTGAAGGACTATAAGCTTAAAGATTATCTGATTATGATTTTTATCGGTCTGCCGGGTACGTTCTTTTATTATATTTTCTTTTATGCCGGTGCATCTATACTGCCGGCATCGCAGGCGTTTATCGTCAATTATATGTGGCCGATTATGAGCGTGGTCTTTGCCTGCCTTCTTTTAAAGGAGAAAATGACGGTGCGCAAAGCCATTGCAATTGCGGTTTCATTTCTGGGTGTCGTGATTGTGACGAGTGCGGACATGGTGCACTTTAATACGCTTGTACTGCTCGGTGCGCTGTGCTGCTTTTTCGATGCGGTTTGCTACGGTGTATTTACTGCGCTGAATCAAAAATTTCACTATGATAAGCCAATATCGGTTTTGTTAAATTACACTACAACCTTTGTGCTGGCAACAACGTTTAATTTGTTCAAAGGCGATTTGTTTTTGCCGAGTCTTGGGCAGGCACTTGGGTTTTGTTGGAACGGCGCGTTTACGATGGCACTTGCGTGTATGACATGGATGTGGGCACTCGAATCGGGTAAAACAGCAAAGATTTCTAATTTGGCTTATATTACGCCGTTTTTGTCGCTTGTTTGGACGGCGCTGATTTTAAAGGAGAAAATTACAGCCAATGCAGTTGTCGGACTGTGCGTGATTGTGTGCGGTATATTTATACAAATGGGGCATAAAAGGAGGACATAGGGCATGGGAAAAATTAAGCAGATTCAAAGGATGATTACTTCTCGTGAGGCGGTGCAGAATGAAAATGCACTGTATGTTTTCAAAAAGCGCACAGAACTTAAAACTGTGGAGGCGAGTACGCTTTGTCTTTATGCGGATGCAAGATATAAGCTGTATATCAATGGGACATTAGCTGCAATCGGTCCGTGCCGCCGTTCAAGTGAAGTCGGTTATTATGACAAGGTGGATATTACGCCGTATTTGCGCGTAGGTACAAATGAATTTGAGGTGCGCGTATTGCAGCTTGCAGTCAAGCCGGAGCCGGAAAGCTGGCTTTTGCTGGAAAGTGTAATGCGAAACGGCAATCTTGCACTTTGTATCTGGGGCAATTTGGGTACAGAGGCTTTCGGTACGGATGAAAGCTGGGTTTGCGCAAAGGAAGAAAATGTGCGCTTTGGTTTTGAGCAAGGCTACCGGAATTATAATGCGGTGCAGTGCTATGAATTTACATCGGCGGATTACGGAAAAGAGCTTAGGTTTTTGCCCGCGGTTATGGGGGGAGAAATCTATAACCTGGATTCCGATATCCGTGGTCGTACGATCTCGCCGAATCCCGTAACAGAGCGTCCGATTCCGATGATGTATTTTGCAAAAAAAGAATTTGTAAATGAGACGAACGGTGTGTATGATGCGGGCTATGAAACCTGTGGCTATGTGCGCTTGCGCGCAAGTGGTAAGGGTGAAATTAAACTGACCTATACAGAGTCTAAGGTGTTTATGGAGAACGGAAAACGATATAAACGCCGCCGCGATGCAGAAGATGGTATTGTTTTGGGAGATTGCGACCGCTTGAAAGTGGACGGAGCACTTGATTTTGAAACCTTCTGGATGCGCACGTTCCGTTATATACAAATCGAAACTGAGGGTGAGGTTTGTATTGACAGTTTTGACTTTTTGGAAACCGGATATCCGCTCACGACATATGATGACTATGATTTTGGAAATGAAACGGACAATAAGGTGTTTGCAGTCAGTGTGAATACACTTCGCAGATGTATGCATGAAACGTATGTGGACTGTCCGTATTATGAGCAGCTTCAGTATACGATGGATACGAACCAGCAGATGCTTTTTACCTATCAGCTTACACAGGACAGAGCCTTGCCGGAAAAGGCGATAGATGATTTTGCAAAAAGCTATCGTGTCGGCGGCCTTACGCAGAGCCGTTTTCCGACCAATACCGTGCAATTTATTCCGGGATTTTCGCTGTTTTTGATTTATATGCTGCATATACATGCCAAGCGTTTCGGGGATAAAAGCTTTATCCGTAAATATATCCATGTGGCAGACGGAACTTTACAGTGGTTTGAAGAGCATATGGACGGTTATATGGTGGCACGGACGAATTTATGGGATTTTATTGACTGGCCAAAGGAGTTTGTAGATGGTTGTTACCCGGAATATGCGCCGATGTCGGTTTACAGTATGATGCTCGCTGATGCGCTTGAAAAAACGGCGGAATTACATGCCATGCTCGGCAATAGCGTGCCTTCATATACTGCGCTTGCAAAGAAAATCAAAGCAGACGTCAAAGCAAGGTGTTATGACGAAGCGACGGGGCTGTATGCCGATACGCCGCTGAAGGGGCATTTTTCGCAGCATCAGCAATTTTGGGCAGTGCTTTGCGGCATGGAAACCGGCGAAGCTGCAAAACAGCTTTTATTGCGGTCGGAACAGCTTTCGTGCAAGGCGATGATTGCATATAATTATTACCGTTTGCGTGCTTATGAGCAGGTCGGCATGTATGATAAAGCCGATGAAATTATGGATACCTACCGCGGTTTGGTTGCGCTTGGCTGTACAACGATGCCGGAACACGAGCGCGAAGATGTGCGCAGTGAGTGCCACGCGTGGAGTGCAATTGCGCTGTATGAATTTACGGCGAAAGTGCTCGGCGTAACGTATGCAGACGGTAAGATATATGTAAAGCCGCACATCGGTAGCCGTCCGTATGCCAAGGGTACGGTTGCAACGCCGGTCGGCGGCGTGTATGTTTCCTGGAAGCAGGAAAATGGTGCGTTTGAAATTGAACTGAAATTGCCGGAAGGTGAAACAGCAATTTTAACAATGCCGGACGGCAAGGAAATGACGGTGCAGAGCGGAACTTATTCCGCGTAAGAATAAAGAAAACCGACTTGATTTGAAGTCGGTTTTTCTTTATAATATAGTCAAAAATTGTAGAAAACGAAAAATTTGCTTTTTATCGTATAGCATTTTATTTTCATAGATGCTACAATACGATTATGATACTATGCAAAGGAGTTTTTGATTATGCAGGAAAGAATTTTACAGTTTGGCGAGGGTAATTTCCTTCGCGGTTTTGTAGACTACTTTATCAACGGACTCAATGAAAAGGCGAATTTTGACACCTCCGTGATTTTGGTGCAGCCGCTTGCGCAGGGTATGTGCGAGATCATCAACGCTCAGGGCGGTAAATACACAACCATTTTGCGCGGTAAGCAAAACGGCGAGCTGGTGGAAGAGATTACAAAAAATACGGCAGTAAGCCGCTGCATCAATCCTTATGCAGAATTTGATGCGTTTTTAGAGATTGCAAATAAGCCGGAGCTGCAGTTTGTGATTTCCAACACAACGGAAGCAGGTATCGCATTTGATGATTCCTGCAAGATTGACGATATGCCGGCGGTTTCCTTCCCGGGTAAGGTAACACAGTTTTTGTATGCGCGCTATAAGGCATTTAACGGCGCGAAGGATAAGGGCCTTATCTTTATCGCTTGTGAGCTGATTGACTTTAACGGCAGAGCGCTCAAAAAGTGCGTGATGCAGTACATCGATCTTTGGAATTTAGAGGACGGTTTCAAGGCTTGGGTAGAAAATGCCTGCACCTTTGCAAGCTCGCTTGTTGACCGTATCGTTACCGGCTTCCCGCGCGGCGAGGAGGTAGCGTGGAAAGAGCGCCTCGGCTACGAGGATAAGCTGATGGTAACGGCAGAGTACTTCCATTTGTGGGTAATTGAGGGTATGAACGATAAGAAGGATTTGCTCCCGCTCGACAAATACGGCTACAATGTTGTTTTCACGGATGATATCGTTCCGTACAAGAAGCGCAAGGTGCGCATCTTAAACGGCGCACATACCATGAGCGTTATGGCGGCACACCTTTGTGGCTTGGAAACCGTTAAGGAAATGATGGACGATGAAATTATGGGCAAGTACGTGCGCAAGGGTATTTTTGAAGAGGTTATCCCGACGATTGACGGCCTTTCCAAGGCAGAGCTGGAGGACTTTGCCGGCAGCGTTATGGAGCGCTTTGAAAACCCGTACATTCGCCACAGACTGCTGGATATTTGCTTAAATTCTACAGCAAAGTATAAAGAAAGAGTTCTTCCGTCCCTGCTCGGTGCAATTGAAAACGGTACACCGTCGAAGATTTTGACCTTCTCGCTTGCAGCGCTTGTGATGTTCTATAAGACAGATAAGGCAAACGATATGCCGGCGGCGCTTGAATTTATGAAGGGCGCAACAACGAAGGAAGTGCTTGCAAACGCAGAGATGTGGGGCCAGGATTTGACGAAGGTGGACGGTCTTTTAGAGGCTGTAGAGGGCTACATTGCCGACTGTGCAGAGCGTCCGATTCGCGAGGTTATTGCAGAATTAGTGGAGGCGTAATATGCTGAAAATTCATGAAAAGGACAATGTGCTTGTCGATGTGACAAGCGGTCATAAATATGCTGCCTGCGCCATCAAAGCAGGTGAAAAGGTCATCAAGTACGGCTTCCCGATCGGTGTCGCTACGGCGGATATTGCCGAGGGAGAGCATGTGCATAGCCACAATGTAAAAACCGGTCTTGAGGGTAAGCTTGAATACACCTATGCACCGGAATTTGAAGTAAAAAAGACGGACACGCCGACCTTTATGGGCTACCTTCGTCAAAACGGCGAGGCGGCAATCCGTAATGAACTGTGGATTATCCCGACGGTTGGCTGTATCAATGGTGCGGCAGAAAAAATTGCGGAAAAGGCAAGAAACTTTTTTGAAGATACATATGCATTCGTGCATCCGTACGGCTGCTCGCAGCTCGGCGGCGATCACGAAACCACGCAGAAGGTGCTTGCGTCTCTTTGCAGACATCCGAATGCGTTCGGCGTTCTAGTATTAGGTCTCGGCTGCGAAAACAACCATTTAGGCGAGTTTACAAAGGTGCTCGGCGATACAGAGGGGACAAACATTCGCTTCTTAAATGCGCAGGACAGCAAAGACGAAATTGCAGAGGGTGTGGAAATCCTTCGCGCACTTGCCGAGGAAGCGAAAAAGCAGAAGCGCGAACCGATTCCGGTATCGAAGCTGAAAATCGGCTTAAAGTGTGGCGGCTCGGACGGTCTTTCCGGCGTAACGGCAAATCCGCTCGTTGGCAGATTCTGCGACCGCTTTACCGCAGAAAACGGTATTGCTGTTTTAAGCGAAGTGCCGGAAATGTTCGGCGCGGAAACCATCTTAATGAACCGCTGTGTGGATGAACACATTTTTGAAAAAACAGTCCATATGATTAACCGCTATAAGGACTACTTTATTGCCTACGGTCAGCCGATTTACGAAAATCCGTCGCCGGGCAATAAGGCAGGCGGCATTACCACGCTCGAGGAAAAATCTCTCGGCTGTGTACAAAAGGGCGGTAGCGCGCCGGTTGTCGATGCACTCGACATCGCAGAGCCGGCAGTGAAGTGCGGCTTGAATCTTTTATACGGACCGGGCAACGATATGGTTGCGGTAACGAACTTAATCGCCTCCGGCTGCCATATGGTACTCTTTACAACAGGTCGCGGTACACCGTTTGCCGGCGTATGCCCGACGGTGAAGATTTCGACAAACACCCCGCTTGCCGAAAAGAAGGCAAATTGGATTGACTACAATGCAGGTGCACTGTTAGACGGCAAGGATCTGGATGCAGATTTTTATAACTACATCATTTCCGTCGCAGAAGGCAAGAAGACAAGAAACGAAGAAAACGGCTATCGAGAAATTGCCATTTTCAAAAACGGCGTAACATTATAAACAAATCAAAACGGTGCAACCATTCAGGTTGCACCATTTTTTGTGTATGACGGGCATATCAATGCTCTGTGGTGAAAGTCCACCGAGGCGTAGTTACCGACGAACTCAAAAGCGACTTGCAAGTTTCACATCGTGAGGTGTGGGAGAGAAGAAGCAATAGCGAAATCGTAGCCCTACG
>JAFQPV010000249.1 GCA_017411585.1 Clostridia bacterium
CATCCGGGAAAAGTGCCTGAATTTCCTTAATGGTTGCGACACTTTTGCTCTCTATATATTCTTTTATACGCTCCTGACGAATCAAATTCATGTTAAAACCTCCGCGCAAACCTTTCACTTTTAACAATTTTAACATCTTTTATCACATTTGTCAACAAAAGCTATTGACTCTTTTTCCTTTTTCCCGTACAATGGTACAAAAGAAGTTTAATTCAGGTGAAAAAATGATTCAAAAACTACAGTATTATATCAGCACATCGCTTGACCCACACGAAAACCTGGCAACCGAAAAATATTTATTAGACACCGTGCCCGAAGACGGATGCACACTGTATCTGTGGCAAAACCAAAACACGGTTGTCATCGGCAAAAATCAAAACCCGTGGGCAGAATGCCGCTGTGATTTACTCAAAGCGGAAAACGGAAAGCTTGCAAGACGGTTGTCCGGCGGCGGTGCTGTTTTTCACGATATCGGCAATTTGAATTTCACATTTCTGTGCACTGCCGAGAATTACGACCTTGCGAGACAAATGCAGGTCATCAGAACCGCCTGCGCACTTGCCGGCATCGACACCGAGCTTTCGGGCAGAAACGATTTGCTTGCCGGCGGCAGGAAATTTTCCGGCAACGCATTTTATAACGCGAAGGGCAAAGCCTATCACCATGGTACACTGTTAATTTGCGCCGATTTGGAGCGTATGCAAAGATACCTCACGCCACCCAAAGCAAAGCTGGAAGCCAAGGGAGTAAAATCTGTGGGTGCACGCGTAGTAAATTTATCCGAGCTTGCAAAAGACCTGACCTGTCAGAAGATGCAGTCGCATATGCTCGCCGCATTTGAAACGGTCTATGGCTACACGCCGACAGAAATATGCCCACCGGACGTCAAAACGATTGCGGCGCTCGCAAAAGCGTACAGCAGCTGGGACTATTTATACGGCACAACCATCCCCTTTACCGCAGCTGCTGAAGCGCAGTTTGCCTGGGGACACACAAAGCTTCTGCTTCAAATCCGCAGCGGTAAAATCACCGATGCACAGCTGTTTACCGATGCAATGGATGCTGCCCTGGCTGATACCGTATGCGCCTTGCTGACCGGCTGTCGGTTAGACAAGACCGAAATCAGTCACAAGCTCGCTATAAAACTTGATGCTGAATTGGTTTCTGATTTATCATCACTATTTGAACAAATAATGTAAATGCTCTGCCGTTTTCACGGCAGAGCATTTGTTATCTTTTTATAATCTCCTTCGCAGGACCAACTGAATCGCGTTTTATAAGTTCACCCGAAACGCTGACTTTTCGCTTCTTTTCACTTGAGCCGTTTTTAATCCGTTCAAACAGCATATTGACCGCAATTTCACACAAATCGGAATTGTAGGATGTAATCGAGGTAAGCGGCACCTCGAAATACGGATTGGCATTCAAGTCATCCATACCAATCACCGAAATATCGTCTGGGATTTTGAGTCCGTGCTCATAAATGCTTTTCATCGCACCGATTGCAATATGGTCATAGCCCGCAATCACTGCTGTCGGCGGCTGCGGAAGCGCCAAAAGCTGATTCATATCTTCATACCCGGCTTCTTCGAAGCGACGTTCGCTTTCAACTATATATTCCTTCGGTAGCTCAAGAGCACACTTTTGCATCGCCCGAATAAAAGCCGTGTCTTTCGTTTTCGTTAACTTTTCTCCGATAAAAGCAATACGCTTGTGTCCGTTTTCCATAAGATAGGTTATCGCTTCCACCATCGGCGCATCCCAAGAAAGTGCAATGGAATCATACACATCACTTCTGCCGATAACAACCGTCGGCAAGCTGTGTTGTGCGCACGATATATGAGAAGTATACGAGAGTATGCCGCTCACCTTCGCACAATGTATAAAGTATTGTGCAAGCTCAACCGCTACATTTTTATCGAAATTGAAGCAAGCGCTCACCATTAACGCACCATGCTTCTGGATTTCCTTTTCCAAAAGAGTCAGATGATGTGCATAATAATGACTTTGAAACTCCGGTCCGATTACAGCGATGACAGGCTTTTCAAATTGTATTTTGATATACTTGCCAAAACAGCCATTCTCTTTTGCAACCCTGAAAATATACTCTCGTTGCTGCGCACTGACTTCACGACTGCCGGAAAATGCCTTGGACACAGTCGAAACAGATACACCTGTAAGCTGTGCAAGCTGTTTCATATTCATATACATCCCACCTTTGCGCCCTTTCATTCATTTTATCAAGAATTATACGTAAAGTCAAACAGCGGTTACGAAAAAGTTTCGTAACCGCTGTTTATTTTATAATGTTTTAAAGCTGAAGGTCAGCTTCGTTTTGTATTCTTCCATCGAACCAAGCGAAACATACGCATTGTTGTCTATGATGTTCTGACCGCCTCTATTGGTCGTTCTCGGCTCTAAGCCGACTACATATTCACTCTCGCCAAGCATTTTCCAAACCAAAAATTCCGGCAGCGTATTTCTTTCGTATGTAATATATGCACCGATTTCGCCGTTTTCAATGCCCGCTGTTGCCACATCACCCGTATGCGCAACACCGATGCACTCCTCTTCCTTTGCGTGAATCGGCGAGCAGATATCCGCGATTTCCGGCTGCACGCCGACCAGCTTCGCGCCGTCTCTTACCAACGGATAACCAAAGTTGCAATGATAGCAAAGTGCGATATTTTCATCCTTGAAGCCCTCGTTGACAATTGTGTCCTCTACGGTAAATTCTTCTGCAAACAGCTTTGCCGTAATGGTGCGTTTGAGCACCAAATTCTCAGAAAACACACTGCTTTCGCGCACCTCGCCCGATACGCGCATCACATATTCATCACCTACCCAGTCTGCAAAAACGCTGACCTTCGTTGCCGGTGTATTTGCAATTCTGCCGTGCAGACCGTGC
>JAFQPV010000250.1 GCA_017411585.1 Clostridia bacterium
CGAAAGTAACTCGCCCTGCAAATCTGTCACGCTAAAGTGATGCGGCGCACCATAATGCATATCCGCTTCACTTTCGTGATACACCTTCGTGTACTTGTTTGTTAATAATGGCATTTTCAATTCTGTTTTCATTGTTTTTCTCCCTTCTTCCACCACTTACCAAATAATCGATACCGCAACGTCGGATAAAAGTAGTGACACCTTCGCCAGTCGCAGCTCTTCCTCGCCGTTCCGGTTGCCTGGCAAACTATACCGCACCATCCGTGCCGGTTATACTTCTTTGCGTGAATGCATTTTTTCACTTCTCCCCACCTCTTTCTTTTGGCTTGCGTGTGTGCTTTGGGCAATCTAAATATGGTTGATAATCTTTGATACGATTTAATTCTCTGTGTATGCGTTCATCTTCTTTTAGCAATTCAACAATTTGTAACGCAATCCGCCTTGAATTAAGTATAAATTTCAATTCGCCATCTTCATACACACCATAATCGCATACAACATCTCTTACCTCGTATTCAGCCATCACCCCTCACCTACCATTTCTTCTACAAGATTATCAATCGCATCTTTAAAATGGGCGCAACAAATCACCGTGGTTGTATGAAAATGTGGTTGTATCTTAAACTGTCTTTTCAACCGCTCGGCAAACTCTTTTATTGCTTCGGATTTGCTGTCCTCGTAGCAATAATGTGCGTTTGCTTCACTTGTTACGGCACTGTCAAGCATATCTTCTAACCTCTCAATCTCTTCCTTTTGGCGGTTGATTAGATCAAGGGCATTTCGGCAAATAGCGTGTAAACAATCAACTATTTTGTCATTTGTTTCATCATAAGCCTTGCACTTTGCACAATCATTTGTTATGCAACACTTCAAAGCATTTATAATCTCGTTATCTGTCATACTTAATCACCGCCTATCTCAAAAGCATATACTTCCAAAACGCTGGCAAATCACTATTGATTACAGCATCAAATATGATTTTTGAAAGCCATAAACAACCGATTATAAAAACTGCGTAAACTGCAATTACAAGCAACCCTTTCACTTCTCCCCGCCTCTTTTCATCGCAGTCTGAATCAAGCTAAAAGATTCTTCAGTTCTGTCTTCGACTGCTTCCTCAATTCCGCCTTTCAATTTTTCAATTCCCTTTGCAATTCCATAGTCTGCCAATTCGGTGCATAATTTCACCGCACATTTACGGCATAAACAAATAGCGGTATTTTTATATACTTTCTTAAACATATTTTTTTCTTTGACTGCATATCCACAATCGCAACATAGCATATAATTATCTCTTCCTTTCATTCCTGCACACCGCCTTTCTCAGCTTGCAACCCTTTTTTTGCAAGATATACAAGTGGTGCAAACCATTCCAATTTATTCTCTGCTATCTTTCGCAACCCCTTGTTCAGTGTGAGTTCCGATTGAACAATTAGCGCAGACAATTCTTCGTCTGCTTTGTTTATTGCATCTTCAAATGTCATTATCACTCCGCATCCCTCGCTTTCAAAGCCTGTTCTGCTTCTTCTTTGGTGAGGAATACTGTTTTGCCGAAACTATTTTCTTGACAAGCTTTAAATCGTGGAATATGCAATCCCCAATTCAAGTAATAGTATGTCCCATAGGTAAAATGAGAAATTTCTTCAATCGTGCAATCAAATATCATATTCCCAAGCCTTGTATAATCAACCACATACACCTTATCCCCCACCTTACAAGGCGGTACAATAAGCCTTCCTTGTTCTTCTAAATCTTCGTAGTATTTTAACCTTTCACGAAGTTCAGCCGCCTGTACTGCAAGGCAATATAACAAATTAACCTCGCAATCACATTCCAAACAAGCACCTTCCATAATCTCATTCGGTGTATAATTACAACCTTGCTTTGTTGCAAAATTTGAAACATAGTCGCATAAATTTACATCTTCTACACCATACCGCAGATAAACGTTGCCGTCTTTAGCATAGGCTAAATTAAGCACATTTCCTGTATTTGTTGTAGGACTATCCATAGTCAATCTATCTCGCATTATCAACACCGCCTTTCTCGGTTGGGTGGGCGAGTGCTTTTTCTGCATTTTTACCAATTTTATTAGTTATAACATTTCCAAGATATTTGAAACAATTATTGCAATATGCTTTTGCTCCTTGAATATGGTCTAATCCATCATACATTTGGGAATTATCGTATGCTTCTTTACCATCAAATCTTTGGTTATACGCACTGCTTCCTTTAAATCGGTCATTTGTGTAAAATTCATCATTGCCACAAAATGGGCATTTTCTCAATTCGCTGAATTTCATTTCCCCTCATCTTCCTTTCTCTGCCGCAATGCCTGTTCTGATTCTTCTTTGAGGTTTTCTCCGCAAATTGTCTACAACCTTTCCCAATATCGTTTTTTTTCTGTATCTGCTCTCCGAGTTCCTTGATAAGCACTTTAATTTTCATCACGGCGCACCCCTTCCAAAAGTTTTATCAAATCCCAAAACGACCTGGGGTTTAACCCGGTCTTACGCTTTATCTCGCGCAGGTGATAATTAACAGTGCCCTGTGCCATAAACATTGCTGTACTTGTTCGCGACACCTTCAAATCACAATCTGCAAATTTCTTTAAAATCTCTTTTTGTACGTCCGTCAGCACTGTCCTTCCTCCTTCACAATCGAATGATACAAAAGCATCGGCTTGCCGATATATACACAGTATTGATGCTCAAGCAGCGCGCTCGGGCTTTGTGTATAGTCGGGCAAAAACACAACCGTATCCGCCGTGTCAATCATCGCAAAGCAGATGCGCATATAATCTGCTGCGGTCATACCTTCCGGCAGGGATGCCGGCGACAAAACCGTAAAGCCGAGCTTCTGTAAGATGCCCTTCACGCGCGCATACTTTCTCTTGTAATTTGCATCGCCGGTAATCTTCCCGGCGATATATACCTTAGGCATAGCTTAATAACCCCTTTCTCTTCAGCTCGTATGCTTTATTTTTGCACTGTTCGCTGCAATACTTGCGCCGCGGGCCAATCTTAATCTTTTGCTCGTATACTTTTCCGCATACCGGACACACGCGCAGAGCAACCTTCCGTTCGTCCATATTCTTCGGCGGCGTGCGCTTCGGACAAGCTTTGATGCTGTATGTAAATCCGCATTTGCACTTTTTAATCCGCGCCGTCCACCCGGGTACCGGTCTGCACTTTGACATACATTCGCATTCGCGAATCGGCGTGTCGCAATTAAAGCACAATTCATTTCCCACGTTCTTCACGCTCCTTTATTCGCATCAGAGCCGTGCCGGTAAAGCATGCATCACCGAGCAAAAGCCCGATGCACTCAAGTGCTTCCTTCTCCACGCACAACCCATCCTTCAGTTTAAACAATATTTCCTTCTCTTTTTCCTGTGCAGCAATGCCGCGCTGCAGCTTGCGCACCGTGAGCTCACGGAAAAACCGTTCATTCTCACGCTGCTTGATATAGCGGTTCTGCACCATCCGCTTTTCCGTTTGCGCCTGCTCGCGCGTAATTTTCCGGGTGCGATATGCAGCGTAAATATTACGAAGTGCCAAATACGCAGCCTGGTTCATCAAATCCAGTCCACGCGGCATCGTGCCGCCCTGCATCGCCATATCTTCCACCTCGTCAAAGGTTAAGCGGCAGTTTGCTATGTTTTCTTTGCGAATCTTACCCATATGTCACCTCACAGCTTTTCGTTTACACTGCGGTCGCCTTTTTCCGAAAACCGCTGAAACTGAACATCAAAATGCATCCGCACCAAACCGTTTTTACCAAACTTGTTTTTGTCAATCAGAATATGCGTCTCGGCAGGGTCGATGCTCTCGTCCTTGTCTTTCACATACGGTCGATGCATCATCAGTACATAATCGCCGTCCTCTTCCAGTGCGCCACACTCTTTTAAATCACTCATACGCGGTGCATCCGCGCCTTCACGCTTCACCTGTGCAAGACCAATCACCGCGCAATTTGCAATTTTCGCAAGCTTCTTCAGCTCCTTCGAAACGTAATTCACACGGTCGCGGTCAAAATTAAACCGGCGCGTGCTGCTTGTTACAAGCTGTATGTAGTCTATAACCACCATGTCCGGCCGCAGGTTCATTACTGCACTTTCAATCGCTTCAATACTGAACATATCGTCTATGACGAACAGTCGCTTATCGTGTTTGATGCCCTCGAGCACCGCGCGAATCACCTTCATTTCATCTTCGCTGAAGCTGTTTTCCGTGAATCGTTCGTACGGCAGCTTGACCAGGGCTGAAGTGTATCGCTCGTAAATCATTGCCGCCGTCATTTCAAGCGAGAAAAACAGAACGCGCTTTTCCTTCTGCGCCTGCGCAATATTTATCGCAAAGCTCGTCTTGCCGGTACTCGGTCGCGCACCGATATAGCACACCGTCTTCTTGCGAAGTCCGGAAAGCGTTTTGTCCACAATCGGAAAGCCGGTTTTTACAATATCGCGCGGTTTGCCAAGCTCCTCAAGGTACTTGTCCACATTTTTCATGCACGTCTCTTCATCGCTCTGACCGACCGCCCTGCTCTGTGCATCCTCAAGCAGCTGCCGCAAGCTCTGCGGTGACAGATTCCTTTGCGTAAGCAAATCCGT
This sequence comes from Clostridia bacterium, assembly GCA_017411585.1. Taxonomy (GTDB): domain Bacteria; phylum Bacillota; class Clostridia; order UBA1381; family UMGS1253; genus RGIG2041. The sequence goes on from JAFQPV010000250.1 coordinate 4,613, forward strand.
AACGCCCTGTTCCAAATGTTCTGCAGCACTCACTTCGCGAAGCCGTTTCAACGCCGGCTGAAACTCAAGCACGGTCGGTGCTTCGGCAATACAGTCACGAATGAACGACATTTTACCCTGCCCGGCAAACTTCGCCAGGATAGTCGCCATACTGAAGTTGCCGCCATCGTAGCACTCACGCATGAGCTTAAATGCGCCGGGGCAAATCGAGAAATCATCCTCAGACAGCTGCGGCACATACTCTTTAAGCGCATCACTGTACCCGGCAAGGCAGCCTAACACAGTGCGTTCCAGTACTTCTCTTTCGTTATTCATCAATTCAAGCTCCTTATGTTACTGTATCCGCTGGACTGCTGCGAAAACGCAGCACCCTTTTCTGCCTCATTACGCGCCCACGTCAATATCACATGATAGTGCGAAGAGTACTTCTTCGCCTTGTCCGGGAACACGTGAATATAGCTTTCAAGCTTTTCAATCCACTGCTGCGTTTTCGCAGCGCCGAATTTTACAACAAGCTTTTCATACTCCGCTGCAGTTAAATACACTACTTTACTTTCACCGTAAGGTAAATTATTTAATTTAATATTATTATTAATATCTTCTTTCTTTTTTTGCTTCTTTTTTTCTTTCTTCTCGGCTGCAGGCAAAATCTCTGCGCAGCCCTCGGAAATCAAATTTTGTCCTGTTTCGCTCTCTTTTTCCGGATTTTGGGCGACCTTAAGTAGAGGTTGTTCGTTTTCGTCCTTTTTTGATGTCGGATTTTCAAAAATTGTGCAAGACAAATAAAAGCTTGCATCCGCATCTTTTAAACGAAACAACCCTAATTTAATGCCGTATGAAATTATGTCAGACATCAGACCGTGCGACACGCCGCAATAGCCGGCAAGCTCACGTTCCACATCTGAAAGCATCTCGATGCGGCAGTCCGGCTGCGCTGCCATATGCAGCATCAGCTTAACGACCGCGCCAAAACCCTTGGTTCCGAACCGGTCCGAAATGCGGCTGATTCGGAAATCTGACAACAGCGAAACAGGGATAGAATACTTTAGCATTAAATCCCTCCGTTCTCTATTGTAGGACAGCACAGCGCAGGAATCGCTCTGACGCCTGCGCAATACTTGCTTTATAAATCGCTCGGCGCGCCGATGCAAGCGCACAGACGCACAAAGCATACAAGTCCGGTCGTAAAAATCTTTCTGCAAGTTTGTCGTACCCATTTAATTTTTACATATAGCGCACGACCGGACGAGTATCTGAAATAGTATACAATCCCGCTCACCCGAAGGTGGCAATAATGTTTAAGGAGTATCGTCTCAACTTTGCGGGTGGACTTATTTTAAGGAGTTATACAAATGAAAGCAAAGGATGAGCGGGAATGTAGCAAAATTGGTTGACAGATTAAATCAAATATGATATACTGTCATTGTTGTACGGTTGAGCCTTTTGATGTTCCAGCATCGGGGCTCTTTTTTTGTCTCTTTTTATCATAATACCACCTTTTGAGCAATCACTACTATCATCTGCGCAAATACGCACATTCCGCCGTAAATACCTGCGGCGAAGAATACTGCGGAGGATACCGCCCGGAAAACGTCTCGCTTTGACAACCGATACCCCGCAAATCTGCTGAGCATTCTTACCATATCTGAACACACCCCCTCTCGTCGGGGATAATCTCTTGTTCACTTTATCCTCTCCTTCCTGTCACCTTGCCGGTGAAAGCTCCGGCATACCTTCGATAACCTTGCCTATGGGGCAGAGCTCCTGCAGCTCGTGTGCATGCGCGCGGCGCAGCATATCGGAATACGCCTGCAAAATCTCTCTTTCTTCCTTTGTCAGCATACAATCGCTCCTTCCTCACTTCATATCTGCCGCGCAAGACTTGCAACGGAAATATGACCGTTTTGATTAAAAGTAAATAGTCGTTGCACGGTCCTTTTTGATACACCCAAAAACTCTGCAACTTCGCCTGGTCTCAAAATTTCCTTCGTTGGAAATTTCTCTTTAATACGTTCCACGTTCTCCCTGTACCCCTCTTTTTCAAGTGGCATATCCGTCACCTCCTCTTTATTTCAACAACTTAATTACTGACAACACAATTGCTGTAATCGATATCCCATAGGAAACAAGCAATCCAAATTTACCTTTTACAACCGTGTCGCAAGAGTTTAGAAGCTCATTATAAGCCTGCTGCAGACCCATGCGACAGCCATTTTCAAAAAGATAGCTGTTTCTATAGAACTCCATTTTATTTTCAAGTTCCTTAATTTTGTTCTTCTCGTTTCTTTTACTTAAATCTTTGTACATACCCTACACCCCTTCCTGCACATCTGTTGATGCTGCATACAAATCATCAATGCTGCAGTGCAGCACTTCTGCAAGCTTCGGCAAAAGACTTGCACGCGGGACATTTGTTCCATTTTCCCACATGGCAACTGTCGACTGTCCGACTCCAAGTTCCATGGCAAGCCCGCCCTGCGTTAGACCGGCGCTCTCTCTTAAATCTCTGATGTTCAACCCTATCCCTCTTTTCAATTGAATCTTGCACACTCCTGTGCTATTTCTTATCTCTGTTATAACAACTTTAATATCACATTACATACTACAGAAGTTATCGTAGATACCATAACAATCGGCCAGTACTCTTTTATAATTTCCTTCACCTTCTCCACCACCTTTCAATTGAATTTTTCATAACCTTGTGTTACAATGGTGCAAAGGAGATGATATACATGCCCATAACAACCCTAAAATTAAAAGTATCTTGCCCAAAACATGAATGGGGCGACACTACTGTTTGCGTAGAGCGTTACAAGGATGGTGAGTATGATTTAATACGCCCGGTCAACATATGCGACCAAAGCAACGGCTCTGCCGAATGCATGGATTGCATATATCGTATTTGGGAATATTTCAAAGAAGATCCGCAACGAATTCATCATACTCATCTTTTTCAAACCCCATTCTCTCCTTCGAATCCACCAAAAACCGAATCAAATCTTTAATAAGTTTTAGGTAAGCGGCTTTCTCACGTTCAATACTGAAGCCGCTTTCTTCTATGTTTGTTATAGTTTGCTCCAGTAGTTTTGCATAAGCATCCGCCAAAGCTTCATTATGAATAATTTTTAAATCGAACAGAAAACGGTTAATTTTCATTAATTCCCATACATTTTTTTCTTCCGGTGTCACCTTCTCCACCACCTTTCAATTGAATTTTTCATAACCTTGTGTTACAATGATGCAAAGGAGGTGAAATACAATGAATGATGTTGAACCTTTATCTTTCAAAGTATGCTGCCCTGCAGACGGCAAAACGCGCATCATGGATGTACGAATTGCAAGATTGCCAAACGGTGAATACTTCACTACTCCTTGCCAAGGATGTGATTATGCATGCAATCAGCCGGCTTGTAACCAGTGCATAGACCGAATATTTAAGATGCTGCAAAAAGACCCCAAATTACAATCATACACGCAACCTATCATTCCTGTGGATGTTGACTGATGTACTCATGCAATGCGTTAAGTTCATCCATTGTACATTTGAAATCAACTTCACCATTAAATGCAGGCTTTTCATATTGAAAATAATACATATACCTGCAAAATCCAATCATACGTTTTACAAGCGCCAAAGCATAGTCCTTGGACATCGGTTCTCCCGGTGTCCATTTTATTTCTTCCGGTGTCACCTTCTCCACCACCTTTCTCCCCTCAATTCTAAAGCACTTCTGAGGCTCACTACTATCATTTATTGTGTTTTAATCATTCTGCGTGATTATAATATCATCATTTTAAATGTTTGTCAACACTTTAAATGATTTTTTATTAAATTTATTTCTTTTCTATTTACAAAATATCATTATTGATGATATTATTCAATCAGAGGTGATGATATGTTTCAAATAAAGTTGAAAGAATTGCGCGACAAAAAACGAGTTTCTCAAGCAAAACTCGCACAAGCGCTTGGTATATCGCAATCCACCGTTGGAATGTGGGAAAACGGCACAAACAAGCCGGAATATGAAAAGTTGATTAAACTGGCTGAATACTTCGACGTTTCAATTGACTACTTATTGTGCAGGACATCCGAAATTACAACTGACAAAAATTACATCTCCGTCCCGGTATACGGTCGCATCCCCGCCGGCATTCCGACAGAAGCAATTGAAGATATACTGGACTATGAAGATATACCGAAAGACTGGTTAAACGGCGACAAGGAGTATTTCTCCCTGCAAATAAAAGGTGACAGCATGTCCCCGGCATACCAGGATGGCGACCGTGTCATTTTCCAAAAAGCATCAACTGCTGAGACCGGCGATGATGCTGCGGTGATGGTAAACGGTGACGATGCAACTTTCAAGCGCATCGAACGCTCCCTCGCCGGCGTAATTTTAAAACCGCTCAATCCGGTATA
>JAFQPV010000251.1 GCA_017411585.1 Clostridia bacterium
TATGAACACCTTAAAGGAAAACTATCCAAGTGAAGCGTTTCACGCAATGATGAATTTTCTTTCCAGCCACGATACGGCGCGCATCTTGACCGTGCTTTCGGACAACGGAAAGGAAATGAGCAAGGACGAGCAGGCAAGCTTCTGCTTGAGCGGTGATGCGCTTGAGCGCGCAAAACGCCGTCTGAAGCTGATTACTGCGCTGCAGATGACACTGCCGGGCACGCCGTGCGTTTACTACGGCGACGAAACGGCAATGCAAGGCTTTGGCGACCCATTCTGCCGCAGATGCTTCCCTTGGGGCAATACAGACGAGGAAATGACCGCCTTTTTCAAATCCTGCATCGCACTTCGAAATCAAAACCGCGCACTGTCGCACGGCGATATCGAAACGGTGTACGGCGAAGGTCCGGTCAGCGCATATTTGCGCACTGCGGACAATAAGCGTATGCTCATCATATGCAACACTGCAGAAACGCACGATTGGTACGCAGCGTTAGAGCTTGGCAAATATGGCGTAAAGACACTTAAAAGTATAAACAGCGACGAAATGCACACAAGCGAGACCGGCAGATTTAACGTTCACCTGCCGCCGTGCTCGTATAAAATCATGGAGGTTTAACCATGGCGAAAAAAGTTTGCATCCTCGGCGGCGGCGCAAGCGGACTCTACTGCGCAATGCACATGAAGCTTATGCATCCGGCTATGGAAGTCACGGTGCTTGAGCGCGGCGCGCGCGTAGGCAAAAAGCTGCTTGCAACCGGCAACGGCAAATGTAATTTCACAAATTTGAATCAAAGCAAGACTTGCTATAGTGGCGAAAGCACCGATATGGCGTTTGCACTTGTGCAGGCACACCCGCCAAAGGACATTATACACATTTTTGCCGAAATCGGCGTAGAAAGCATCGAGAAAAACGGACTGGTGTATCCGCGCAGTCAGCAGGCGGCATCTGTTTTGGATGCACTTCGCTTTAAGCTCGAGGCGCTCGGCGTACATATCCGAACGGATTTCGAGGTAAAGGCAACCAAAAAGCAGGGCGATGTATTTGTGCTTTCCGGCACAGCGCAGGAAAAGTGCGATGCTGTCGTAATTGCATCCGGCACAGCTGCAAGCGGCGGCTCTGCCATCGGCGTAAAGCTTTTGCGAAGCTTCGGACACACAGCGGCAACCGTCTACCCTGCCCTGACACCGGTTATGTGCGACACAAGCTATACAAAGCTTGCCAAAGGTATGCGCGCGCAGTGCAGTGTACAGCTTTGTAAAAACGGCGCACCGATTGCAAGCGAAAGCGGCGAAGTGCTTTTCACAGAGTACGGCATTTCCGGCATTTGCATTATGCAGCTGTCGCGCCATATTTCCAAAGCCAAGGCAGAAAACGAAAAAGCAAGCTTTCATTTTGAGATTGATTTTGCACCGGAGACAAACGAGGCAGATTTGCTTACATTTTACACAAATCGCCGACAAACACTCGGTTATTTACAGACAAGTGAATTTTTGGGCGGCTATTTAAACAAAAAAATCGGTCAAGCCGCATTGAAATCCTGCGGCATAACCGATTTTAACGCACCTGCAAGCAATTTAACCGATGCACAGCTAACCACTCTCGTAAAAGCGACAAAATGCTTTAAACTCGAAATCAGCGGCGTTTTAGATGCATCGCACGCGCAGGCGTGCGGCGGCGGCATTCGCCTTGGCGAGTTTACTGAGCATCTCGAATCCACCAAGACGAAAAACTTATTCGCCTGCGGCGAGGTTTTGGATGTCCTCGGCGATTGCGGCGGCTATAACCTGACCTGGGCTTGGGCAAGCGCATATGCAGTTGCAAGAGGGGTTAATAAATAAATCAATATCAGGAAGCGGTAATGTCACCGCTTCCATTTTTTGAAATCTGACTACAATCTGCCATTTATTGACTTGCTTCCCCTGCTGACAATTGCTATAATATACAAGGATATGAACTGCATGGAGGGCATTTTATGGATTTAAAAAACCTTTTTAATTTTGATAATATCGGCGGCGTATCGGATGCATACGCCATTGCCTGCACAAACTATACAAACGACGGCTATAGGACAAATACCGCTCTGACGGAGTAAGCCTTGATACACCGAAAATGCACCGCTATATGGCAAAGCATTATCCGAGAAAACAAATGCCGGTGATTTACAACACCTGGCTTGCATTCTTCGACCGCATCGAGCTTGACAATGTATTTGCGCAAATTGAAGAAGCCGCCGCACTCGGTTGTGATTATTTTACTTTAGACGCCGGCTGGTTTGGCGACGGTACGCTTTGGGAGTACAACATCGGCAACTGGACAGAAAATATCGAAGGCGCTTACCTGGGACGTATGCGCGAGGTTTCCGACCGCGTACACGCCGCCGGGATGAAGTATGGTCTGTGGCTGAAGGCGAACGCGCCCTTGCAGGCACACCGATAGTAAAGGCGCACCCGGAGTATTTTTTCGATAATGGAGATTCGTATTTTTTAAACTTCGGTTACGCGCCAGCCCGCGAGTATATTACAAAGTTGACTTTGGATTTGATCAAACAATATAACATCGACTTTTTCAAATTTGACTTTAATAAAAACATTACATATGACCCAATCCATATGGCATTTACTGCATATCACGCCGGCTACAACACCTATTTAAAAGACATCAGAAGCGCCTATCCGAACATTTACCTGGAATGCTGTGCTGCCGGCGGTTATCGCACCAATTTAGAGACTATGAAATATTTTGACAGCTACTGGTTTACGGATAATCAAAGCGTATACGACGGTATAGACATTTATAAAAATACAATCTATCACATTTTGCCGTCCACAATGGAAAAATGGGCCGCACTAACGGTTTGCGACGGCTTTTTGGGTGAATACAGCGATGCAAGCCGCACTAAACGACTGTTGTCAACCGACAACGCTACCTGGGGCAGCGTCATCAGCACTACACCTGAATACTTAAAAGGCTTTTTTATGGGCGGACCAATCGGCATTACAAGCGATTTAACGAAATTGGACGCAGAAACAAAAGACGCACTTAAGAAAATCATTGCTGATTACAAGGCAGAAGCACCATTTTGGACAAATGCAACCTGCAAGCTCTTAATCGACACCGAGCGCATCCTTGCTATGCAGTACGAAAACGGCGATGAAGTAAAAATCGTAGTTTTTACAAAAGTGGTAACACAAGATAAAATCACAGTTTATCCGGATTTGGAGGATGGTAACTATAGCTTCGGCGAATCCACCTTCCCTGCAGCACATTATGCAAAATATGGTGTAGAAATCTGCGCACCGCAAGATAAGCAGTCCTATATTTTAACCTTCACAAAAGTATAAATGCAAATGTATAACGCGCTCCTTTGCAGTCAATACTGTTCTGCAAAGGAGTGTTGCTTTTATGAGAAAAATAATATTTCCGATTCTTTTGAGTCTCGCAGCGTTTTTAGCCATCGGCATTTACACGAATGCGCAGGACACACGCTCCGAAAATGTGATTCGTCTGCACGTGATTGCAAACAGCGATACAAAGAAAGACCAAGCCGTGAAGCTTTTGGTGCGCGATGCAATTTTAGATGCATTTTCCGCTACTGCGAAATGCGAAAACAAGGCAAATGCGGAAGAAAAAATCAAAATGAATTTGGATTTAGCGGAGCAAGCTGCAAACAAAGTGCTTTCTGAAAATGGTTTTTCCTACTGCGCACGCGCAGAATACGGCGAGTATGATTTTCCGACCAGGACATACGGAAGCGTAACACTCCCCGCCGGCAAATACAGCGGACTTCGTATACATTTAGGCGAAGGCATCGGTCAAAACTGGTGGTGCGTGATGTATCCGCCGCTATGCTTTAACGAATTGAATTCGGACACCACACAAACAGACAGCAACAGCGTTTCTTTTGAAATCAAATTCAAATTTACCGAAGTTTTGCAAAATTTCAAGCAAGCACTATAACAGAAAACATATCCCAAGATTAAAACCCTCACTTTTGCACAAGCTAAGTATGCGAAAGTGAGGGATTTTTAATGAAACGCAAAATCATATGTTATTTTGAAAATGAAAAACAATGTGAAGCCGCTGTGGTCGCACTGACAAGTGCAGGCATTGAAGCAGACGCCATCCGCATTTTATCTGAAAGTACGCAAAAAACCGGCGCACGCAAAAATCTCACAGCGACACGCATTGGTCCGGCAGCCACGCTTGCAATGCCAAATAATTATTCAACCGGGATAGAATCTCCCGAAACAACCTATGCACAAGCACCGATTGCCACGCTGCTCATCCGCGGAGACTTATTTGCTTTTGAAGACGATATGGACATTGACGCAAATACACACGCGGTCGAGGTGTACGCAAACCAAGAAACGCTGGATTTGGCGCGGGATATCTTATTAAATCTGTTCTAATTTTAGATGTGCGTGCATACACTGTAGGGACAACTTTTATGGAGGGTTTTGCTTATGCACGAATATTTTCCGGGCGCAAACACGCCGCAAGGCTTTTTTTCCTACTATCAATACATTCTGCCGCCGGAGGAAACCAATCAAAAAATTATATTAAAGGGCGGTCCCGGTACAGGCAAGTCCAGCCTGATGAAAAAGGTTGCCGCGCTTTTGCGCGCAAAGGGCTATAAGGTCAACTTACTGCATTGCTCGTCTGACCCGGATTCGCTTGATGCCATCGTTGCGCCGTCGCTCGGCTTTTGTATGTTAGACGGTACCGCGCCGCACGTTGTTGACCCAAGCACCCCTGGTGCGACAGATACAATCCTGCACCTCGGTCAGTACTGGGATGCCGCCGGCATTCGAAAACACAAAGAGCAAATCCGACAAACAAGCAAAGAAATCAGCGCGTGCTTTGCAAACGCATACGATTATTTGCGCGCGGCAGGCAGTGTACAAAACTATATCCGTAAAGAAACACTTAAAGCTGCAGACGAAACGCAAATCACAAAAGCATTAAATGCGCTTATGGCTGATTTAGCCTTGGGGGCTGATTTTCAGAAACCGAGCAAAATCAAAAAGGCTTTTTTAACCGGCTTTACGCCAAAAGGCAACATCAGCTACATAGATAGCTTTGCCACCACAGCAGACCGCGTCATTCAAATCAAATCGGAAGCCGACACCGCTGCCTTTTTTACAAACCGACTCGCCGAGCGCATTATCGCAAACGGTAAGGCTGCGAACTTCTTTTATTGTCCACTGCAGCCGGACAATAAAATCGAACACATTTATCTGCCGAAAGAAAGCATTTTCATCACAACTTCAAACACATATCACGCTTGCACTGCAAATGCGCAATGCGTTGACCTGAATGCATTTATAAAACCTTGCCCTGCCCTGCGTGCAGACACGGACATTCTAAACATCCTTCTTTCACGCGCTATCTCTTGTATCAAAAACGCAAAAGCCCTGCACGACAAGCTGGAACAATTCTATATTCCGTATATGGATTTCGATGCGATGACAGATTTGCCGCATAAAATCGTTTCCAACATCCTATAGAACAAAGCGCCTGACGATTGTCAGGCGCTTTGTTCTTATCTTCTTTTCTTCAAATGCTCTGTGATGTCCTTTTTCCAGTCCGCTGAAATCGGTGCGCGCGCACGCACACAGCGCGTTACTCTGTCTACTGCATCAAAATTCATCGCCGTACCTACGCTGTCTGCGTGATACTCTACAGCGCGATCCTGCGAAATGCCGATGTCAGACGCTGCCTGCACCGCATCGATGTTTGCACCGAGGAACAAAAATTCCCAGCCATACTTTTCTTTCTGATGCTCAATCATACTTTTCACCTTGGAAAGTCCGAATTCACGGCTCGCATTTTCATGTCCGTCCGTGATAATAACAACCATCGTTTTGGACGGCTTTGCAAACGCAGGCGCGAATTTATGGCGCTGTCCAACCTTGTCAATCGTTCTGCCAACAGCATCCAAAAGTGCGGTACAGCCACGCGCATAATACTCACGTTCTGTGATGGGCCCGATTTTTTGAATGTCTGCATTTTCACAAAGCAGCTCATACCGATCGTCAAAAAGAACGGTTGTTACAGTCGCCTCACCCGGCTCTGCTTTCTGCTTTTCCAATAATCCGTTGTAGCCGCCGATGGTGTCTGCTTCCAGTCCGTGCATCGAACCACTTCTGTCCAAGATAAATACCAATTCTGTTAAGTTGTTTTTCATAATAAATTACCTCCGTTTGATTTGATGTCTTTATTCTAACACCAAAAAACGGAGGTCAGGTCGCATAAAAAGCGACATTTATTTATGCACCTAAAAGCTGCTGTTCAAATGCAAACAGGGTTTCGTTGATTTCAAAAATATCATAATTCTGATTTTCAATAAAGAACTCAATAATGATATCAAATTCGCTGCTCTGCGTGAAGGCATAGCCGGCGCGCTCCAGAAGCATTCTTGCTTCCTGCATATTCAATCGAAGCGCAATCACCAATGCTAAAACCGTGGTCTTCTTCGGCACATAATCCTTTTTGCGGATTTTCGAAAACAGCTTCCTGTCAATGTTTGCGCGTTTGTACACCTCTACATCCGTCATATTCTTTTCGTCAATCATACGAAGCAGCATTTGCGAAAAGGTTTCCGCTTTTCTTTTTAGCAAATCCTCTAACGTGCGCTTCTGTTTTAGTTTCGGTGCAGGCATCGCGTCTGCACATCTCGAAAATACCGGTTTCGACGCACACGGTGCCGTACACGTTGGAAATGCCTCATCTTCAGAAAGCGATATGGACACATTGAACTCGCGTTGCTCGCGCCTTTGTATCTTCACCATACGCTCTTCAATATAGCTTTCCACTTTTTCAAAGAGCTTTTCGCTGATTTGAAATGCCGCGCGGTCGTATACAACGAGA
>JAFQPV010000252.1 GCA_017411585.1 Clostridia bacterium
CAGCTGTTCCTCGCGGCTCATGCCTTCAAAAACTTCAATAAAAATCTTGTTCATACTTCGCACCCCTTCTTATTTTAAAACTGCACCCTTATCCGACGGCTCTACGCTATCGCTGTATCGTGCAAGGAATTTTGATACCCCGCTCTGCTCGTGCGGTGTCCAGCGTGCTCTGCGCGCCGCCAGCTCTGCATCACTTACACACAAATGCATTGTACCTGCATAAAGGTCAACCTTGATTTCGTCGCCGTTTTCTACCAGCGCAATCGCGCCGCCATCCTTTGCCTCCGGGCAAAGATAACCGATACTTAGACCACCGCTTGCACCAGAAAAACGACCATCGGTAATCACCGCCGTATTCGGAATCTTTTTCACAATTTCCGTCACACGATGCATCTCCTTCATGCCCGGTCCGCCCTTCGGTCCTTCGTAGCGGATAATCAGTGCATCACCGGAAACAATTTCATTTTTATGGAATGCCTCATAACATTCATCCTCATTATTAAACACTCTTGCCTTACCGCTAAACCGCTTCAACTCGTCCGGCACGGCTGAGGTCTTCACCAACGCACCGCGCGGCGCAAGGTTACCATACAGCACCTGAATGCCATCCGCCTTTTTAAACGGATTGTCAAGCGGACGAATGGTTTCTTTGTTCTTGATAGTAGCCTTGGAAAGATTCTCCGCAACCGTTTTGCCTGTCACAGTCAACGCATCTGTATGCAATAGCTCACCAAGAGACTTCATAATCCCCGGAATGCCGCCCGCCTGATACAGTTCAATAACTGTTTTGTTGCCGTTCGGCACAATGTCTGTCAAAACCGGTGTTTTCGATGTGATTTTTGCAATCGCATCCCATGAAAGCTCTAACCCAAGCTCGCACGCCAGTGCCGGCAGATGCAGCATAGCATTTAAAGAACCGCCGATGGCGCTCAGCACTGTTACCGCATTTTCAAGTGCCGCCTGTGTCATAATATCCGACGGCTTGATATTCGTTTCAACCATATGCATCAATGCTTTACCGGCATCTCTTGCAGCAAATCTCCGCATCGATGTGGAGGACGGAATCAATGCTCCGCCCGGCAGCATCATACCTACCGCCTCTGCAATGCACCCCATCGTATTCGCCGTTCCCAAAAACGGACATATACCCGGGCCGGTATAATAGCGCAGCGTTTCCTCAATCAGTTCTCGCTCCGTAATCTCGCCTGCTAAAAATTTAGCGCGTGCCTTTTTCGACTCATCTGGCTTGATTTCCGCATAGCACGGTCCCGCCGTAACCACTACGGACGGCAAATTGATTCTTGCCGCAGCGTTGAGCATCGCCGGAATAATTTTATCACAAGAGCCCATATATACCACGCCATCAAAGATGCCTTCGCCGACAACCATCGCCTCAATAGAGTCGGAAATAATTTCTCTGTGCGGCAAGCAGTAGCGCATACCGGAATGTCCCTGCGCAATGCCGTCACACATCGCAATGGTGTTAAACTCAATCGGTTCACCGCCGGCTTCAATAATACCCTTTTTCACTTCCTCCGCCAGCTTTCTAAGCGGCTCGTGTCCCGGGCAAATCTCGTTCCAGCTGTTCGCAATCGCAATTAAAGGCTTTGTGTCCAACGCATCAATGCTGATGCCTGCAGATGCCAAATGCGCCTTTGCAATCGCTTTTTGAAAAGCGTCTAATTTGTCAATTGCTCTTTGCATATTCTTTCTCTCCGTTCTGTGTAATCTATTCACATTATAGCATATTGTTTTCCCAATTTCGACTGTTTCGTAAATTTTCGTAAACCTTGACAAAAATACATTCTTCTGCTATAATTTTAAAGTCGTCACGCGGGCGCGGCTGCCCGAATAAAAACTAAATATGCGGATGTGGCGGAATTGGCAGACGCGCCAGATTTAGGTTCTGGTATCTCCGATGTGCAGGTTCAAGTCCTGTCATCCGCACCATATCGAGTGTTCATAACGTGTATGAAGTTATGAACACTCGATTTTTTTGTTTCTATGCCGTTTTGGTGGTTCTTAGATATTCAACTTCAACACCTTTTCTTGTGTTGACTTTTATCTTGTCGAAATTCTCCGGCATATCAAGCTCACCAATGAACTTGTAATGTATTATTACCGATTGAGTGCGGTTTAATCCTGTGCCTTCTACTGCGTGTACTTCAATTTTATCAATTAACTCCTGAAGAAGTAGCGGTGTTACTTTC
>JAFQPV010000253.1 GCA_017411585.1 Clostridia bacterium
ACATAAATGCAACCTCGCTCGTCTTCCGTATGACACTTGGCGGACAAACTGTGCTTTGGGGCGCCGACGCAAGCTTCTCGGCTTCCAAACTGCCGCAGAAGTACAAGGAGTTCCTGAAATCGGATATCCTGCAAGTACCGCACCACGGTTTCCAGTCCGGCGATCCTATGGCGCAAATCGAAGCCTACCAATACATCAAGCCGTCCGTATGCTTCCTGCCGGTTTCTACGTTCAATGCGTATACCGTCAACGTCATCCACAGACCCAGCTCCAGATTTTTAATGGAGAATATGGATGTAGATGAATGGATTACGGGCGATCCGACAAGAACCATCACCCTACCATACACGCCGCCGGCCTATAAAAAGACAGAACACAAGCGCCTGCTCGACGAAGGCATCCGCTCCAACGGTTGCAAGACCTGGATATTCTCCGGCTTAAACACTGGCAACCCGGAGGATATGGAATTCACCTTCCTGAATATGACGCTCAACCCGGTCAAGGTATGGATAGAATTCTTCTTTGAAACCGAAGTCAGCGGCGGCATTCGTTATGTCACGGTTCATCTCAACCGCCAAAGCGTTAAAACACTCAACATCACCGGTGACGAAGTAAATGATAATGACGTATGGTTCAACTGGATGTCTATGGCAGCAGTCGGTATTCCGGAAAACGCAGATTTTGCCGTACGCTTTTTAAGCGATGCACCGATTGTAATCACCCACAAAACAAAAAAAGAAAGCCACAAGGCATAATATAATTCCCAAAAAAGACAATTGTTCCGTCAGAACAGTTGTCTTTTTTAATTTCCTATGATATAATATAGGCACATTAAACAGATAAAAAGGAATGTAACCATGGAAACCAAGGAAATCAAGTTTAATCCGGAAAATATAGATTTAGCACTTGCAAAAGAAGCCGGCGACATTCTCGCCCGCGGCGGCTTGGTCGCTTTCCCGACCGAAACGGTATACGGTCTCGGTGCAAATGCACTTGACGAGGAGGCAGTAAAGAAAATATTTCTCGCCAAAGGACGCCCATCGGACAATCCTTTAATCGTACACGTGGCAGATGAAAAGGATGTCGAGGCACTTGTAGAAGAGATTCCGGAAAAAGCAAAACTTTTGATGCGGCATTTTTGGCCGGGCCCCATCAGTATTATAATGAAGAAATCGAATAAAATTTCCGATTATGTCAGCGCAGGGCTGCAAACGGTTGCCATTCGCATGCCGTCCAATCCCGTCGCGCGTGAAATCATCCGCGCAGCCGGTGTCCCGATTGCCGCACCGTCGGCAAACACCTCCGGCAAGCCGTCTCCGACTGAGGCAGCGCACGTGCGGGAGGATATGCTCGGCAAAATCGATATGATTGCAGACGGTGGCAGCTGTGATGTAGGCTTGGAGTCCACGGTAATTGATATGACTGCCGATGTGCCGACCGTGCTTCGTCCCGGCGGCATTACACTTGATATGCTTGAAGCCGTACTCGGCGAAGTGCATGCCGCCAAAGGCAGCGCCACGCAAGATGAGGCACCAAAAAGCCCGGGTATGAAATACAAGCACTATGCCCCGAAGGCAGAGGTGCACATTTTAGAATATAAAACCGATGCAACAAACGCGCTTGCAAAGCTTGTTGCACAAGCAAAGCAGGACGGTCATACCGTCGGCATTCTTACAGATGACAAAGACTATATGCCTTGCGGAGCGCAAGTCTATATAAACGGCGGCAAAACTGCAGAAGAATATGCGGCAAATCTATTTGATGCACTGCGCGCATTCGATGCAAAGGGCGCAGATGTGGTTTACGCACCGCTGCGCTGGCAAGACCCGATTATGGTTGCCGTGCGCAACCGCATTTACAAGGCGGCGGCAAACCGCGTGACGTATACGGAGGAATAATTTCATTATGAACATATTGTTTGTATGTACCGGCAACACCTGCCGTTCTCCAATGGCAGAAGGCTTATTAAAAGCATTGATTCAAGAAGACGATAATATACTTGTATTGTCCGGCGCAATCAGCACGGCAGAAGGTATGCCGGCATCGGAAAATGCCATTGCCGTTATGGAAGAACTGGACATTGATTTGCGCGAGCATATTTCCAGAAACATCGATGCAGATGTATTAAACGAAGCGGATTTGGTGCTCACGATGACAGAAGGACACCGCGAGGCAATTCTGCACTATTTCGGTGACGATTTTGAATTTAAAACGCAGCCGCTCTTAGACTTTGTCGGCATCGGCGGCGATGTGTCCGACCCGTACGGCGGAAGCATAGAAACCTACCGCCGCTGCCGCGACCAATTGAAGGAAGCGGTTAAGCTGCTGTATAAAAAGGTGACGGAAGATGATACGTTTTGATACACTGCGCCCGGCGCTGATAGAGTCATTATATGCACTCGAAACACTCTGTTTTACAGTTCCGTGGACAAAGCAGGCGTTTGAAAA
Source organism: Clostridia bacterium (assembly GCA_017411585.1). Taxonomy (GTDB): domain Bacteria; phylum Bacillota; class Clostridia; order UBA1381; family UMGS1253; genus RGIG2041. Next base: position 2,449 of record JAFQPV010000253.1, read on the forward strand.
CGAATTAAATAACCCCAACGCGCATTATGTTTTGCTGACCGAAGAGGACAAAGTTATCGCCTACTGCGCATTTTGGCAAGCAGCAGACAGCGCGGATATTACAAACGTTGCCGTACACCCGGACTATCGACAAAAAGGCTTGGGCAAGCAAGTGCTAAAGCGCGCACTGGAAGACGCAGGCGCACGCGGCGTGACGCAGCTGTTTTTAGAGGTGCGCGTTTCCAACGAAGCGGCGCAGGCACTGTACAGCTCTTGCGGCTTTGCCCGTGTCGGCGAGCGCAAAAAATACTATGCAGACAACCAAGAAGATGCCGTAATTATGGCAAAGAACTTATAGATTAAAGGATGAAAGCTATGCAAGACACACTGATTTTGGCAATTGAATCCTCGTGCGACGAAACGGCAGCTGCCGTAATTAAAAGCGGGCGCACGGTGCTCTCCAATGTCATTAATTCACAAATCGAAATTCACAAGCGCTACGGCGGTGTTGTACCGGAAATCGCATCGCGCTGCCATACGGAAGCCATCGGCACCGTTGTAGATGAAGCGCTCAAAACGGCAGGTGTTACCCTCAACGATTTAACCGCCATTGCCGTAACCTACGGTCCGGGACTGGTCGGTGCCCTTTTGGTCGGCGTATCGTTTGCAAAGGCGCTTTCCATGGCGACCAAGCTGCCGCTCATTGCGTTGCATCACATTCGCGGGCACATTATGGCAAACTTTATTGCTCACCCGGAATTGGAGCCACCGTTTGTATGCTTAGTCGCCTCCGGCGGCCACAGTCATATTGTGCACGTAAAGGATTATACCGAATTCGAAGTTCTCGGCCGTACATGTGACGATGCAGCCGGCGAGGCTTACGATAAAGTCGCACGCGTGCTCGGGCTTGGCTACCCCGGTGGACCGCTGATTGACAAGCTGGCGCGCGAAGGCAATCCCGAAGCAGTACATCTGCCGCGCGTGACGATGGACAATCCGTACGATTTCAGCTTCAGCGGCGTAAAAACCGCCGTGATTAACTATCTGCACAAGCTGGAGCAAAACGGCGAAAGCTATAACAAAGCGGATATTGCCGCAAGCTTTCAGCAGGCAGTTGTGGAAGTGCTGACTGTGCACACCTTCCACGCAGCAAAGACCGTTGGCGCAAAGAAGATTGCACTTGCCGGCGGCGTTGCCTCGAACTCTGCACTTCGCGCAAGCTTTGAAGCTGCTGCAAAGAAGCAAAAGATGGAATTTTTCGTACCGCCGCCTGTGCTTTGTACAGACAACGCAGCGATGATTGGTTGCGCGGCACACTTCGCATACCTAAAGGGCGAAACGGCAGATTTATCCTTAAATGCAGTGCCGTCTTTGCCGTTGTAAATTGTACTATTGCCAATTCGGATTTTTTATGTTAAAATAAAGACAGAAGTATTGTAAAACAATTTATTTTTCAATATAAAGGAGGACCTTATTATGAAATTGATTCTTGCGATTGTACACGACGAGGATGGCGGCAAGGTAATGACCGAGCTCAACCGCCAGGGCTTTAGCGTAACGAAGCTTGCAACGACAGGCGGCTTCTTAAAGTCCGGTAACATCACACTTTTGGTCGGCACAAGTGAGCAAAATGTACAGGCGGTTATCGATATTATTAAGTCTAAGAGCGAAACCAGAAAGCAGATTATCAGCACACCGGTGCCGATGTCCGGTCTCGGTTCTGTTTACACGCCGTACCCGGTAGAGGTAGAGGTTGGCGGTGCAACGATTTTCGTTATGGACGTTGAGCGTTTCGAAAAAGCATAATGTCTATTCCCTATCCTAAGGGCAATCACGCGCTTTTGCGCGAGCTGATTGCCGGTATACAAAACGAGACAACCGTGCATGCCTATCTTTTTGCCGGGCCTGCTGGGTTACTCAAACGCGAAACTGCGCGCTATTTTGCTGCGGCTCTTCTGTGTGACGGTGAAGGCACACCGCCCTGCGGCAGCTGTGACAACTGTGTACAGAGCGCAAGCAGCAACAATCCGGATTTGATTGCAAAATCACTTAAGGATATTACAACAAAGAAAAGCATCGGCGTAGACGAAATCCGCGATATCATCGCAGATGTTTACACACGCCCGTTCAAGGCAAAGAAAAAGGTGTACATCATTGAAGACGGCGAAGCATTGACGGTAGGCGCACAAAATGCCTTACTGAAGGTATTAGAAGAGCCGCCGGAGTACGCCGTCTTTATCCTGTGCACATCGGAAGCGGAAAAAATTCTGCCGACCATTCAGTCGCGCAGCCGCATTTTGCGCTTTCTGCCCAAAAGTGACAATGAAATTCGCTTGTATGTGAAAGAAAACTATCCGCATATGCAAAAGCACTCCGATTTTATTGTTGCCTTTTGCGGCGGCATCACCGGACGGGTGGATTTGTTATGTCAAAATGAAGATTTTGCACAAATACGCCAAAAGATGTTTAATGCAGCAGCGATTTTGCTGCGCGGAGGTAAGCCGACAAGACTGTTTGAGATTGCGGAGTATATTGAGGCACACAAAAAAAGCAAGGACCATCCTACGGATGAGACGGGGATTTTGCTCGACTGTCTGCTCTCCTTTTTCTCGGACTTGCTCAAACTGAAGGCAGGCGCAAGTGTCGGAATTACAAACACGGATTATTTTGACAAGCTTACAGAGCTTTGCACCTTTACTTCTAAAGAAAAGCTTGCCTTTGCCTGCGAATGCACAGCGCTTGCACAGCAAAAGCTCGCAATTCACGTTTCTTTGAAATCAACAATTTTAAGCACACTGCTTGAAATCTATTATAAATAAGCAAAAACCAAGGAGAATACAATGGTACAAATTGTCGGAATACGCTTTAAGAGCGTAGGAAAAATATATTACTTTGACCCCGACGGTATGGAAATCACAACCGATATGCACGTCATTGTGGAAACAGCACGTGGCGTGGAAATGGGCAAAGTTGTTATCGCAAATCGCGATGTTGAGGAAAATCAAATCGTGCAGCCGCTCAAAAAGGTTTTGCGCATTGCAACTGCCGAGGATTTTAAAAAGGCAGAGGACAACCGCAAAAAAGAGCGCGAGGCATTCGATACCTGTCTTGCAAAAATCCAGCAGCACAAGCTGGAGATGAAGCTGGTGGACGTGGAATACACCTTTGACTGCAGCAAGATTTTGTTCTATTTTACTGCAGACGGACGTGTGGACTTCCGCGAGCTGGTTAAGGATTTGGCGGGCGTATTCAGAACGCGCATCGAGCTTCGCCAGATTGGCGTACGCGATGAGGCAAAGATGATTGGCAGCTACGGCATTTGCGGCAGAAATCTCTGCTGCGCGCAGTATTTAGGTGACTTTGCACCGGTGAGCATTAAAATGGCAAAGGAGCAAGGTCTTTCCTTGAATCCTTCCAAAATCTCCGGCACCTGCGGCCGCTTGATGTGCTGCTTAAAATACGAACAAGCAGCTTACGACGATTTGCTCAAGGTTACACCGCGCGTCGGTGCACTTGTGCAGACACCATCGGGCAAAGGCACAGTAACCTATGTCAATCTGCTCAAGGGTAAGCTAAAGGTGTCCATGCAGCCGGACAAGACCGGCGGCGTTGAAGAATTTACCGTAGACGAGGTTAAGGTGCTTAAAAACGCTAAACATGCTGAAACTGAACAAATTGATGCAGATTTGCTAAAAACACTTGAAGAATAGAAAACTTTGTGATACAATGTGTTTTGGCAAGATTAGAAGTCTTGCCGGGAACGCATATTATTAAATTAATATGATATGTAATTATGCATACGGAGGTGTATTTTAAGATGGCTTTCAAAATTAGTGATGCTTGCATTAACTGTGGTGCTTGCGCAGCACAGTGTCCGGTAGAGTGTATCGCTGCAGGCGATGAAACACACGTAATCGATGCTGATGCTTGCCTCAGCTGCGGTGCTTGTGCTGATACTTGCCCGGTAGGCGCAATTGCAGAAGAGTAAGAAACAAAAACGGAATGCCGGTTGCCTTTCAGGCCGCCGGCATTTTTGTTCGAGGTAGCTTTTATGGAAAGAATTGATGACTTACAGCTTGGCGGTCTTAAAATCATTCAAGACGATGCGCTGTTCTGCTTTGGTGTAGATGCGGTGCTCCTCTCTCACTTTGCAAAGGACACCCCTGCCAAAACCGCAGTGGATTTGTGCAGCGGCAACGGTATTGTTGCCATCTTGCTAGCAGGCAAAACAGACACAGAAAAGCTGATGTGCGTAGAGGTGCAGCCAAAAGCAGCAGAGCTTGCACGGCGCAGCGTAGCACTCAACAGCCTTGAAGACCGCATAAGCGTAATTGAAGATAATTTAAACAACTGCAGTCGCTATTTTGCAAAAGCCTCCGTGGATGTGGTAACGTGCAACCCGCCCTACATTGCTGACCATGGCGGACTGAAAAACAAAACGGATGAAAAGAACATCGCACGGCACGAGATTTTGTGCACGCTTGAGGATGTCATTCGCGAAAGCGCAGACATACTCAAATCCGGCGGCAAGCTGTTTATGGTGCATAAGCCGGAGCGACTTGTAGATATTTTTTGCACAATGCGCAAATACCGCATTGAGCCGAAGCGCGTGCAGTTTGTACACCCACAGCCGCATAAAAAGGCAAACATTGTTTTGGTCGAGGGCGTGCGCAGTGGCGGCGCGGAGCTGAAAATGATGCCGCCGCTGTATGTGTATGACGAAAACCACAACTATTCAAAAGAGATTAATGAAATTTACGGAAGGGAGCATTCCGATGTCTAAAGGAACACTCTACCTTTGCGCAACCCCGATTGGTAACCTCGGCGACATCACCGCGCGTTGCTTGGAGACGCTGGAAAACGTCGATTTAATTGCCGCGGAGGATACGCGCCAAACCTTAAAGCTGTTAAATCATTTTGAAATTCATACGCCGATGACGAGCTATTATGAGCACAACAAGCGCGAAAAGGGCAATTACTTAATCGAAAAGCTGCTCGCCGGCGAAAGCATCGCCGTTGTTTCGGATGCCGGCACACCAGCCATCTCCGACCCGGGCGAGGATTTGGTAAAGCTTGCGATTGAAAACGGTATTCGTATCACACCTGTTCCGGGTGCGGTTGCCGGCATTTCGGCGCTGATTTCCTCGGGTCTTACAACGGGCAGATTCTGCTTTGAAGGCTTTTTGTCCATGAACAAACGCCAGCGCAAAATCCACTTAGAAGAAATCAAAACAGAAACGCGCACGATGCTGTTTTACGAAGCCCCGCACAAGCTGCATGCAACGCTGTCCGATTTATGTGATGCGCTTGGTGAAGAGCGCAAAATCGTACTTGCACGCGAGCTTACAAAGCTGCACGAGGAATTTGTACGCACAACGCTCGGCGAAGCCGTAGAAAAGTACAAAGACGAACAGCCAAAGGGCGAATTCGTTTTGGTCATTGAAGGCGCGAGCACAACAGAAGCTGAAACAGACTGCACTTCCCTCTCCATCGAAGAACACGTCAAAATGCTGATGGATGAAGGTATGAGCGAAGGCGATGCCATCAAAGCCGCCGCCAAACAACGCGGCGTGCCGAAAAACGAAGTGTACAGTGTGATTAAAAAGAAATAACTCTAATGCAAAAAGGCAGTGTGCATGATGATGTGACCCCAAAAAGTTAGACTTTTTAT
>JAFQPV010000254.1 GCA_017411585.1 Clostridia bacterium
CTGTCATCCTTGGCAAAAGTGAAGATTTATTTACGGATACTTGTTTGGTCGCAGACATCAACTGGATTCAGATTGAAAGCCTGGATGCGCCGATGCGCGTGACAGCAAAGACGAGATATTCACAAAAGGAAACACCTGCAAAGCTCTATCCGGAAGAAAACGGATGCGTTCGTGTGGTATTTGACGAAACGGTACGCGCTATTTCCCCCGGTCAGGCTTGCGTATTTTACGACGGCGACAGCGTGGTCGGCGGCGGCACAATTGTATAAAAGACAAAAAGAGAGGTGCATCGCACCTCTCTTTCAATTTTCACTCATGCTCGCCGCAACCGCAGCAGCCGCCGTGCGGCTCGTCACATTCCATATTTACCGGCGGGAAGAATTCATCGACCGGAAACTCGATTCTGTCAAACAGCTCGCACGGATTATCCTCCGTTGCTGCAACGCAGTCCTTATCCGGCACGCAGAAGTCATATGCCGGCATCAAAAGCTGCACACTGCGCTCCAAGCGGATAATCGAGAACACGCCGATGGTAATCAGCACGCGCTTATCTGCGCCGCCGAAAACAAGTGAGGAATCAAATACACCGCATACATCACTCGGAATCGCGCTTAAGTCGATGCTGTCACAGCAGCTGCAGCAACCGTCGGATGGTTCAACAAGCTTTGCAGAAAGCGCAATCGGGTCAACAACCTCAATCACTGCCTTCGGCATATTGGTTTTCTGCCAGCTCTGTGCATCAAAGCTATTGCCGGAATACTTGCTGCCAAATACCTTTGCACTGCCTTCACTGCCGAACAGGATGACCTTTTTATCAAAGGTTGCAAGACCGACTGCCTTGCACGGCTTGCCTACGCCGGTGTATACATCGAGTGTAACCTTAAAGAAGTATTTCAAATCTACACTGTAGTAGCCGCGGTGAAACGGCACTGCTTCAATATCCGAATAAATCCAGATGATTTCCACCTTGCGCAGCTTCACGTTGATAGCATCATTGACAAGCGCTTGCCCCTCCTGCGTTAAATATACACGCATATCGGCAATACAGTCCTTATCTCTGCACTGGTCGTAGATTTTGTCCGTATGCACACACACCGCATCTTCATAACCCGTGTTTTCGCAATCGTTAAACAATGTGTTTTCGCTCATAGCGATCCCTCCTATAAAGTATTTCTCTATATTCTATGCAGCCATACCGTTTTATGACAGCACTTTGCCACAAAAATAACAATGAATTTCTGTTTTTAAGGTTGATTTTACTCCCAAAATGTGCTAAAATATATTATGAAATAATTTGAATGGAGGTTTTTCCCATGGATATTATGAATAGCTTTTCCTTAAAGGGTAAGGTTGCCCTGGTAACCGGCGCTTCCTACGGCATCGGTTATGCAATTGCATCTGCTTATGCAAAGGCAGGCGCAACTATCGTGTTTAACGATATCAACCAAGAGCTCGTTGACAAAGGTCTCGCTGCTTACAAGGCTGACGGTATCGAAGCACACGGCTATGTTTGCGACGTTACAAACGAAGCGCAGGTTACAGAAACCATCGCAAAAATTGAAGCTGAGGTTGGCGTAATCGATATTCTCGTAAACAACGCAGGTATCATCAAGCGCATCCCGATGTGCGAAATGAGCGCAGAGGACTTCAGAAAGGTAATCGACATTGACCTCAACGGTCCGTTCATTATGTCGAAAGC
>JAFQPV010000255.1 GCA_017411585.1 Clostridia bacterium
ATATATCCTCCCTATTTTGCAGCCTTGCGCGAATTTGATTGGAAGAAACGGCTATCGCCTCTCCCGGAATTTGCGAAATTTTAGCACCGTTTTGCTTTTTTAATCGCTCTAAAATCGCTTGCAAATCCGTATCGTAATCCCCACGTGCATACACGGCAATCTCCGCCGTGTTGAAGATATATTCTGCCTGATACCAACCATCCAAATACGCTGCGCTGTCCGCGCCGACCAAAAGCACCAACTGCGCCTTCGGATACAGCTTTTTAAAATGCTTTAATGTATCTGCAGTGTATGAATAGGTGGTATTTTTTAGTTCAAAATCGGAAACCTCAAGCCCGGCGTGTGCCTGCGTAGCAAGGCGCAGCATTTCTATGCGATGCGCCCCGTCTGTCAGCGCACGCATTTTGTGTGGCGGACAAGCCGTCGGCACATAAATCACGCGCGCCAAATCGAGGCTTTCCTTTGCATAAAGCCCCATACGGATATGCGCATTGTGCACCGGATCAAACGACCCGCCCAAAATCCCGATTCTCATCATATGTGTTACGCCTCTTAAAGTTCAATCTTCTTTTTATTTTCAGACGCTCTGTACAAAACAATCTTAGAACCGATTGCCTGCACCGGCTCTGCCCCCAAAACCTCAGCAAGCTCACTGAGCGTCTCTCTGGAATCCATAAAAGCCGTTTCCAATATGTGCAGTTTAATCAGTTCGCGTGCTTCAAGTGCATCATCGAGCTGCTTGATTAAATTTTCATTGATGCCGCCTTTTCCAATCTGAAAAATCGGCTCCATTTTATTTGCAAGACCGCGCAAATATGCGCGCTGTTTACTTGTAATCATAGTTAAAACCCCTTAAGCTTATCTTACGTAATCAAATTCGATTTCATACAGACGTACAGTGTCGCCTTCCTGAATACCCTTCTCCTCGAGCGCATCGATTACGCCCTTTTTGCGCAGTGTGCGCTGGAAATAGTTAAAGGATTCATCATCTGCAAGGTTGACAGACGAAACAAGATACTCTACCCAATCGCCCTCAACAACATATACGCCGTTTTCATTGCGCACTGTAAAGAGCGTTGCATCCTCTATCTCGATATACTCCGGCTCTGCTTCATACGCTTCAATCGGCGGAATGGTCGCAAGTACTTTTGCCGTATGCGCAATCAGTGCATCCACACCACCGCGCGTTGCCGCCGAAATCTCAAACACGGTATAACCGCGCTTATCCATCTCGTCTAAAAACGCCTTGTATGCTTCTTGATTCTGAATAATATCCGTTTTATTTGCCGCTACAATCTGCTGGCGCGTTGCCAAAACCGGGTCATAGTTTTCAAGCTCTGCATTGATTTTATCAAAATCGTCAATTGGGTCTCTACCCTCAATGCTTGAAACATCAACAACGTGAATCAACAGGCGTGTGCGCTCGACGTGCTTTAAAAACTCGTGTCCAAGTCCGACACCCTCACTCGCGCCTTCAATCAGTCCCGGGATATCCGCCATAACAAAGCTGCTCGACGCATCCTTGCCCTGCATCACCACACCGAGATTCGGTTCAAGCGTTGTAAAGTGGTAGTTTGCAATCTTCGGCTTCGCCGCCGTAACCACACTTAAAAGCGTAGACTTACCGACATTCGGAAAACCAATCAAGCCGACATCTGCAATCAACTTAAGCTCAAGCCGCAACTCCTTTTCTGCACCCTTAAGACCACTTTTTGCAAAACGCGGCACCTGTCTGGTCGGCGTGGCAAAATGTGTGTTACCCCAGCCGCCATTGCCGCCCTTTAAAAGCACCACACGGTCGTTCGGCGGGGTCATATCCGCCATTAATCTACCGGATTCCGCATCGCGAATCAGCGTCCCTGCCGGCACCTTGATTACAAGCGGTTCTGCATCCTTACCAAAGCCTCTGCCTGCCTTACCGTCACCGCCGTTTTCCGCAACATACTTTCTTTTGTAACGAAAATCAATCAGTGTAGAAATCGATTCATCAATTTCAAAAATGATGTCGCCGCCGCGACCGCCGTCACCGCCGTCCGGTCCGCCTGCAGCAACATATTTTTCACGGTGAAACGACACCGAGCCATTACCGCCGTTGCCGGCCTTTACATATATTTTAGCTGTATCAAAAAACATAAAATCACCCTTTACAGTATTGCCGAAAAACGCTTTTACAACGCAAAACTCTCTTTCTCTTGCAATACAATCCGTTTAAAAGAGGAAATTTGGATGCAAGACAAGGCAAAGCACAGCGCTATACTTTTGTATGCGCGAGCATTTCAACGAAGTATTGCGCCAAATTTACCTTTTAAAAAAGCTCAGACATTGTGTCTGAGCTTTTTATTTGCTTTTACGCTGTGTATACGCTGCACTGCTTCTTGTCTCTGCCTTTTCTCTCGAACTTAACCTTACCGTCTACCAAAGCAAACAGAGTATCATCACTACCGATACCAACATTGATACCCGGGTGAATCTTTGTGCCGCGCTGTCTTACCAGGATGTTACCTGCCAAAACGAACTGACCGTCAGCTCTCTTAACACCAAGTCTTTTGGATTCACTATCACGACCGTTCTTGGTCGAACCCATACCTTTCTTATGTGCCATTTAAATTACACCTCTGCTTTCAAACATAAATTTTCGTTTGTCACATCAATTAGCCATTGATCTTTTCGATCTGTACCTTTGTGTATGGCTGTCTGTGACCCTGCTTTCTGCGATAGTTCTTCTTCGGCTTGTACTTGAAAACGATAATCTTCTTTTCCTTGCCCTGCTTAAGAACCTTTGCAGTTACCGATGCACCCTCAACAACCGGTGCGCCGATCTTAGCTTCGTCGCCGCCAACTGCGAGCACCTTGTCAAATGTGTAAGTAGCTTCTACTTCTGCATCCAGCTTTTCAACGAAAATTACGTCGCCTTCTGCAACCTTGTACTGCTTACCGCCTGTTTCGATAATTGCGTACATAATTGCACCTCCTTATAAATGAAGTCACGCTACGCCGGGTATCGCTTACACGAATTTAAAACCCTATATATGCGGTTTACCGAAATAGTATACCATCATTATTTCGGTTTGTCAACAACTTTTTTATGTTTTTTAACCTAATTAATTATTGCATCATCAGCATCGGCTGCAACATAAGATTAAAAACGTCCATTTTTTCTCCTTCTGCTTCAAAACGCCAAATCAATATTCCACCACAATCGATGTATGACACTCCAGCTTTGGCAGCACAAATTCTACCTTGCCATCCTTTTGCTCAAACTCAAGCTTTTCGCCGGTAAGACCGAGGAATACATTTTTAATTACCTCATCCGTCTTTACGGTAAGCTTAACATCATACAGCGGCAGGATATCTTCGATGATTTCCGCCTTGCCACGACGAATCGGGCTTGCATAAACCAAATTTATGCAGTATCTTTGCTTGTCTTCCTGTTCAATCATCGTGCATCTGCCCTGCGAGCCCACCCCTTCCACTTTAAGCGTCGGACCACCATAAACAAGGTTTAATGCACGCATAAAGTATCTCTTGTGGAAGATGGAGCCGTATTCGTCATAGGATTTCGACATGGAGTGCGCAAGATAAACCACATTACCCTTTTTCGCAATTGCCGGCATTTTTCCGGAATCCTTGTTATGCGGTGTGTTTTTATGACCGCAAAAATGCTCATAGGTGCGACTGAAATACGGCGTCATCATTTCCGCATAAATTTCCGCATCCTTATTTTCCGTTCTCTGTCCCGGCAGATTCAAAAGCATCGGCGCATTTGGCACATCGTCCCATACCTTGTTTGGTACAATATAGTCACAGTCAAACTCCGGTGCGCCGACATATGTAAGACCGGTATCGATTTGGAATGCGCCATTCTTTACAAGCGCATCCGCCATCATAACAACCTTGCCGCCATTTGTAATGTAGTCATTAAGTGCAGTAAGTGCCACATCGTCCATTACTGTCTTTTCCGGCAGAATCACAACATCATACTTTTCAAAAGCATTATTGTGAATCACATCATAGTCGAGCTGATTTTCCTGCAAAATCTTAGAAACACCCTCGCACGCACTCCAGTTGTCGGAGATATGCAAACCGATATTTGCCATTGAAGCGCCGCCGTAACAGAATGGTGCAATTTTTTCAAGATAATCATAAGCTTGTCCGATGTAGTCATAAGTCTGCATTTCCATTTCGCCATCCGGATGCATATGGTCACCAACGGAC
>JAFQPV010000256.1 GCA_017411585.1 Clostridia bacterium
TATACTTGTTATAGAATAAGTGGGTGTTAATATGAAAAAGAAAGTTAAAAAGTTAAGATATTGACGTAGCACGCAAAAAACTATATAATATAATATGGTATAGGTATAGCTATGCCTTGTAAAGGAGAAGTGTATGTTTAAAAACATCCGATACGATATAAAATCCATATTGGAGCGCGATCCTGCGGCGCGAAACGGATTTGAGGTATTTTTGCTCTATCCCGGTTTTCATGCGCTGTTATATCATCGCGTATCTCATTGGCTATATAGACATAATATGAAGTTCTTGGCGCGCTGGGTATCGCAGACGTGTAAATTCTGGACGGGTATTGAAATCCATCCGGGTGCGAATATCGGAAGAGGGCTTTTAATCGACCACGGTGCCGGTGTTGTTATCGGCGAAACGGCGGAGATTGGAGATAACTGTACGATTTATCAGGGCGTGACGCTCGGCGGTACAGGTAAAGATGTCGGCAAGCGACACCCGACGCTCGGCAACAATGTAATGATTGGTGCCGGTGCAAAGGTGCTTGGTCCGTTTAAAGTGGGAGACAATGCCAAGATTGCCGCAAATGCGGTTGTGTTATCCGAAGTTGAAGAAAATTCCACTTGCGTGGGTGTACCGGGCAGAATGGTGAAGCGCGCCGGCAAGCGCGTGAGCGCAGACCTTGACCAGATTCATATTCCGGATCCGGTCAGCATGGAGCTTTGTAAGGTGCTTGTGCGCTTGGAAAAATTGGAAAAACAGCTTGCCGAGAAAGAGGAGGCAGAAAAATGAAAATATATAATTCTTTAACCAAAACAAAAGAGGAGTTTGTACCGATTACCCCGGGCGAGGTAAAAATTTATGCCTGCGGTCCGACTGTGTACGACTTTTTCCATATCGGTAACGCGCGTCCGTTTATCGTATTTGATACGCTGCGCCGTTATTTTGAGTACAGTGGTTACAAGGTAACCTTCGTACAGAATTTTACGGATATTGATGATAAGATGATTAACCGCGCCAACAAAGAAGGCATCACCGTGCGCGAATTGGCAGACCGGTTTATCGCAGAGTATCGTGTGGATGCAAAGGGCTTGAACATCCGCGAGGCGAGCGTACATCCGCGTGCAACAGACCATATTCCGGAAATCGTTGAGATTGTGAAAACTTTGATTGAGCAGGGTTATGCTTACGAGGTAGACGGCGACGTTTACTATGCAACCAAGAAGTTTAAAGGCTACGGGAAGCTCTCGCATCAGCCGTTAGAGGATTTGGAATCCGGTGCGCGTATCAGCGTAGACGAGCGCAAGCGTGACCCGATGGATTTTGCGCTTTGGAAGGCGCAGAAGCCGGGCGAGCCTGCATGGGAAAGTCCGTGGGGTATGGGCAGACCGGGCTGGCACATTGAGTGCTCTGCTATGTCGACAAAGTACCTCGGCAAAACCATTGATATTCACGGCGGCGGTAAAGACCTGATTTTCCCGCATCATGAAAATGAGGTAGCCCAAAGTGAAGCGGCAAACGGCTGCCCGCTGGCGCATTACTGGATGCACAACGGCTACATCAATGTAGATGGCATGAAGATGAGTAAGTCGCTCGGTAATTTCTTTACCGTGCGTGATATTATCAAGCATTTTGATTATTCCGTTATTCGTTTCTTTATGCTTTCTGCGCATTACAGAAGCCCGATTAACTTTGCAGATGCACTTTTGCAGCAGGCAAAGGCTGGTTTAGAGCGTCTGACAAACTGCGCAGAAAACCTGCGCTTTAAGCTCGCGCATGCTGCAGACGGCGCACTTGACGATGCGGCTGCAACACTTGTAGAAAAGCATGTAGCGGACTTTAAGGAAGCGATGGACGACGACTTAAATACTGCAGCAGCAATCGGTGCAATTTTCGAGCTTGCAAAAACGGCGAATACCGTTGCGGCAGGCGAAGCAAGCAAGCAGACACTTTCGCTGCTTTTAAACACACTTGCAGAGCTTTGCGATGTGCTCGGTATTGAAACCGAAAAGGAAGCAGAAACGCTCGACAGCAAAATTGAAGAGCTGATTGCAAAGCGTACAGAAGCTAAGAAGGCAAAGGATTTTGCAACAGCAGATGCAATTCGTGCACAGCTTTTAGATATGGGCATTGTATTAGAAGACACGCGCGAAGGTGTTAAGTGGTCCAGAAAGTAATTTTTCTGGGGTGCTTTGTAGGGACCGGCGTCCTCGACGGTCCGCATTTGGCAATAAAAAGGAAATGAGTATATGTAATTTGTTTCAGAATATACAGATATACAGCCGCAGCTTTATGCGCCGCTGACGTTGGCGATTGTCGGTGACAGCGTATACGATTTATATGTGCGTACGCGGTTAAGCGAGGGTGGCTCGCTGCCGACCAATACGATTCATAAAACGGCAATTTCTTATGTAAAGGCTGCCGCGCAGGCAAAAAGCGTGCACGCAATACTGGACAGCCTTGCAGAGGATGAGCTTGCGATTTTTAAGCGCGGACGCAATGCGCACAGCGCGACCGTTCCGAAAAATGCCAGCATTTCGGATTATCGAGCAGCGACGGGCTTTGAGGCACTTTTGGGGTATTTGTATTTGAAAAATGAGCCGGACAGGCTTAGTGAAATCCTGCGTATGGCATTTGATGCGGCGCAGATTGAGGGGTAAGTCGTTTTTTAGTTTTACATACACAATTCAGGGAGGAAGAGGAATGAAAGCAGAAAGAGTTAAGGAATTGGCAATCATCGCCAACCGCGTGCGTAAAAACGTTTTAACCGGCGTATATAACGCAAAATGCGGACATCCGGGCGGTTCTCTGTCTATCACAGATGTGCTGACCGTGCTTTATTTTGATGAAATGAACATTGATCCGAAGAACCCGAAGGATCCGAAGCGTGACCGCTTCGTACTCTCGAAGGGTCACTGCGCACCGGCGCTGTACGGCGTACTGGCTGAGCGCGGTTACTTTGACCCGGCAGAGCTTGTAAATCTTCGTAAGTTCGGTCATTTCCTGCAGGGCCATCCGGAAATGAAGGGTGTGCCGGGCGTGGATATGTCCACCGGCTCGCTCGGTCAGGGCGTAGCTGCAGCTTGCGGTATGGCAAAGGCTGCAAAAATTGACGGTTCTGACTATCGTGTATATGCGGCACTCGGTGACGGCGAAATCGAGGAAGGCCAGGTTTGGGAGTCTGCCATGTTTGCAGCACATCATCAGCTTGATAACCTCACCATTTTTATTGATAACAATAACCTGCAGATTGACGGCGATATTCGCACCGTTATGAATCCGCACCCGATTGATGAAAAGTATAAGGCGTTCGGCTTCCATGTTATCTGCATCGACGGTCACGATTATGCGGCTATCGCAGATGCGATTGCAGAAGCAAAGACCGTAAAGGGCAAACCGACAGCAGTAATTTGCTCTACTGTAAAGGGTAAGGGCGTTTCCTTTATGGAAAACAACTACGGCTGGCACGGCAAAGCGCCGAATGCGGATGAATACGCACAGGCAATGGCTGATTTAGAAGCCATCGACAAAGAATTGGGGGTGCTCTGATATGGCAGAATTAAAACCGATTGCAACCAGACTTGCGTTTGGTGAAGAGCTTGCCGAAATTGGCAGCAGAGAAGATATTGTTGTTTTGGATGCGGACTTAAGTAAATCCACAATGACCTACATATTTAAAGAAAAGTATCCGGAGCGTTTTGTAAACTGCGGTATCGCAGAGGGCAATATGATGACAACGGCAGCAGGTATTGCTTCTACCGGCAAGAGAGTATTTGCAGCATCCTTTGCAATGTTCTCTTCGGGCAGAGCGTATGAGCAGCTGCGTAATTCCGTTGCATATCCGGAATTGAATGTTTGTGCAGTTGGCTCGCACGCAGGTCTCACCGTTGGTGAGGATGGTGCGTCCCATCAGTGTATCGAAGACGTTGCGCTGATGCGTGCAATGCCGAATATGACAGTTATTTCTCCGGCAGACGGTACGGAAACAAGAGCGGCACTTCGCGCAATTGTGGACTATCAGGGTCCGGTTTATCTGCGTGTTTGCAGATTGGCTATGCCGATTTTGTTCGATCCGGACGAGTACGGCAAGTTTGAAATCGGTAAGGGCAGAATCCTTAAAGAGGGTAGTGATATTGCGATTATCGGCTCCGGTCTTCTGTTGCACGAGGCTGTTAAGGCTGCAGAAGCTTTGGAGGCTGCCGGCATCAGCGTAAGACTGGTTGACATTGCAACCATCAAGCCGCTTGATGAAGCGCTGGTTATCGAGTCTGCAAAGAAGTGCGGCGCAGTTTTGGTTTGCGAAGAGCACAATGTTATCGGCGGTCTCGGCGGCGCAGTTGCAGAAACACTTTCCAAGAATTGCCCGACCATTATGGACATTATTGGCGTGAAGGACACCTTCGGTTGCTCCGGCGAGCCGATGCAGCTTCTGGATAAGTATGAAATGAGCGCACCGCATATCGAAAAAGCGGCAAAGGCACTCATTGCAAAGAAATAAGCTAAAAGAACAGTAAATAAAAAGGCAGAAACGGCGTTTCTGCCTTTTTATTATAAAATTACTTTTTTACTCTGTCAAATACTCTTACAAAGTCTACGATGAACGCATCGTCAACAAATTCGTCTTTGATTTTAAACGGCGGCTCATCCAC
Source organism: Clostridia bacterium (assembly GCA_017411585.1). Classification (GTDB taxonomy): domain Bacteria; phylum Bacillota; class Clostridia; order UBA1381; family UMGS1253; genus RGIG2041. The sequence goes on from JAFQPV010000256.1 coordinate 4,636, forward strand.
AATAATATTCGGACCGCCTAACAGCTTCCATTTACCGTCTGCGTTGCCGTTTAAACCGGAGCGGTAGCCCTGCACCTCTGTTGTGAGCAAAATGAACTGCGGCACATGCGAAACATGATCGTTGTACTGCATAACCACTTTGCCGTCGCAGTAGAAGGTGTAGCCGTCTTCGCGCCAGTCCATACCGAAATAATGCCAGCCATCCGGTGTTTCTTCGAGGTCATACTTTGCTTTGTCGCTTCTTGCAAACTGCCTGCCGTAACCACCCATAATGTTTGTTGTATGCGCTCTGCCTTCGTGGAAATATTCCATAATGTCGGTTTCAATGCCGCACCATTCCGGCTCGAAGCGTGCGCCGATGGAAGGGGATTGTGTCCAGAACGCAGACCACATGGTTTCCGGATCCTTCTGGAATTTACAACGGCATTCATAATAACCGTAGCGGTGAACAAACTTCGGCGGTTCAAGCTCGCCTAACGGCCAGATACCATCCTGCCCCCACGGGTTTTCTCTTTTTTCGATCAGATAGTCAAAAGAGTTAGAGCCCGTCTGCAGCTGCGGAGAAACATATCTGCCGTCCACCTCTGTGCGGTGCAGCTCAATGTGGCTGTTACCGTCTAAAACAATGCCCTGGTCTGTGTAGCCTTCAAAGCGCTTTCCCCAGTAATTTAAGCGAAAACCCCACTTTGTTGTGTCAAGCTCTGTCCCGTCAAACTCATCTGCCCACACAAGCTCCCATTCGCCTTCCGGAAGATAACTCGGTTCATGATCCTTTACTTCAAATTTTTTCATTTCCGTATCCCTCTTTCTCTATAGAATTCAGTCTTTGCGTTTTATTTTATCAGACATTTTATCGAAAATATATATCAATATTATTGAAAATTTTAGAAATCTTACTTTTTTGTAGCCTTGCCAAATAAAAAAACAGCTTGGGTTTACCAAGCTGTTTTTTGACTATAGAATTACTTTAATTTTGCTTTTGCTACACGAACACAGGTGGACATACCGTACGGGAAGCCGGTTGCGTTTATGGTGAGCAGGCGAAAAAACATGCGTTCTCATTGAACGGGGACCCCTGAAGGTGTATTTTAGCGTTCGATGACCTGGTAAGTACTAATCTCTACATCGCCATTAGAATTCTCGCATACTTCCTTTGTAATATATCCTTCATCGTTAAATTCGTATGTGTATTTTAAGTAGAAACCAGATGAATTCTCTTTATATACTAAATTTCCATTTTCGTCATAAGTATATTTTGTCCATCGATTGTTAGAATTCTCTTCATATACCAAATTTCCATTTTCGTCATAAATATATTTTTCCCATTGGCCAGATGAATTCTCTTCATATACCAAATTTCCATTTTCATCGTAAGTATATTTTGTCCAGCCATTGAAATTTGTGTCTTCACATATCAAACGATTGTTTGCATCATAGGTACGACTAGTTATTGTTATAAAA
>JAFQPV010000030.1 GCA_017411585.1 Clostridia bacterium
GAAAATACGCCATTGCGGGTCATTAATATCGAGAAGTGGGGGATCGGATAACATATCCATGTGCGCCTCCCAAAGGCTCTGGATAGTGCCGACATCGCGCCAGTAGTCCTCATAGTGGTAAGCATACATTTTTTCGCCCTTAGTCAGCATTTGCGGAATGATATTTTTACCGAAGTCGTTTTCGGAACGCGGATTGTTTTCATCCACGATTAAATACTTCTTTAAAGTCTGCCAGTTGAAGATATAAATACCCATGGAAGCCAGATTGCTCTTTGGCTCCTTCGGCTTTTCTTCAAATTCTACAATGCGGCTTTCCTCGTCGACGTTCATAATACCGAAGCGGGAAGCCTCCTCCCACGGTACCGGCATAACAGCAACGGTAGCCTCAGCTTCGGCTGCAACGTGCGCCTTAAGCATCTTTGAGTAGTCCATTTTATAAATATGGTCGCCGGACATAATGAGCACATAATTCGGGTTAAACTGCTCGATGAAGCCGATATTTTGGTAAATTGCGTTAGCCGTACCTTTGTACCATTCACCTTTTTCTGCCTTTACATACGGCGGAAGCACGTAAACACCGCCATAGTTACGGTCGAGGTCCCACGGTACACCGTTACCGATGTATGTGTTTAACTCAAGCGGCTGATACTGCGTTAACACGCCGACAGCTTCAATGCCGGAATGTGTACAGTTGCTTAACGCGAAGTCGATGATGCGGTATTTCCCGCCAAACGGGACTGCCGGTTTTGCAACGTCCTTTGTCAGTGCGCCCAAACGACTGCCCTGACCGCCGGCAAGTATCATACCTACACAGTTTGTCATAAAAAATCCTCCTAACTGTCATTTCGCGCGTAGCGTGCTCGTTTGCGTCTAAAATTCTGCACACTGCTTATTCCGTTCATCAGTGTATATCTGCTGCATTTAGGCGTTCGCGTATGGGGCAGAGTGGTGTATGCCCAACATGTTATGGCGAAATGTTAATTTGTTTTATATTTTCAAAACTGCATATTCACTAACTTATGCAGCCCGAAAGTCAATTATGATTCTTTCTTTTTTGTGGCGCGTTTGCGCTTTAAATACAGCGTGGTAAACGGCGGAAGGTCAAGTGCGAGCGAGTGTTTGAATTCGCCCCAAGGTTTATTGTCTGCCTTCACGGTCGCAAATGTCGAACTGCCACCGAAGCGCTGGTCATCGCTGTTTAAGATTATTTCGTATTCACCGCCGGACGGTACACCGATGCGATAATTCTGACGTGCAACCGGCGTAAAGCTCGATATAACCACTACGTGATTTGTCTTTGCCTTGGCATAGCGGACAAAGGAGAGGACACTGTTGTTTTCATCGCCGGCATTAATCCATTTAAAGTCGTCCCAGCTGTCTTCAATCTGCCAGAAGCTCTTTTCGTTTTTATAGGTCTCGTTTAAGAACTGTACAAAACGTAAAAGTCCGTCGTGCGTGTCATATTCGTGCAAATTCCAATCAAGCCCCTCTGCCGGACGCCATTCGATAAACTGACCGAATTCACCGCCCATAAAGAGCAGCTTTTTGCCCGGATGTGCCATCATATATGCATAGTACGCCTTAAGCTGCATGAATTTTTCTTCGTATGTGCCGTACATTTTGTCGAGCAACGAGCGCTTGCCGTGCACA
>JAFQPV010000257.1 GCA_017411585.1 Clostridia bacterium
CTAAGATTGTGTGTTATAATATCATTCGTTGACAAACAAATGTGCCGCTAGCTCAGCTGGATAGAGCGTTTGACTACGGATCAAAAGGTCGGGAGTTCGAATCTTCTGCGGCACGCCATCAAAAATCCTGCCTACGAAAGTCGGCAGGATTTTTTACAATACGGAGCGTGTTATTATATGATCGAAGCATATCGTCAAAACAAAGAAAAGATAATGGGGATATATCGGCCATACTGCTGCGGTTTGCAGTTCAAAGAGGGTGTTACACCTTGGGCTCCCCCGCACTATCATGATTATATTGAGTTGCTCTATTGCACCGAAGGACATGGCAAATATCTTGCAGGTGATGAAAGCGGTGATTTTTCCGTAGGCGATTTAGTGCTGATTGACTCACAAAAGGTGCACGCAACTTATGCACTTGACGAAAAGAAAACCTCTTACATCTGTATCCGTCTCGACCCACAGCTTCTGTATTCTCCGACACAAACGATATTTGAGTTAAAATATATTCTCCCATTTACATTAAATAACTGCAAGCATCAAAGCTTGTTTCGCAAAGAAGAACTTAAAGATACGCCTGTGCATGATATTATTATGCGTATGTTAAAAGAAAGCCAAGAAGAATCCTACGGCTACGAGTTGGCCATTCGCGCCTCACTATGTGATTTATTTTTATGGATTTTGCGCTACTGGCAGTCGCAAAATGTGCATCTGGAGCTTGGTGCTTCAATTGTGCCTGAGGATGCGCAGATTTTAACGCAGGCAATTGAGTATATCGAAGCAAATTTTGCCTCGAATCTCACACTTTCCGATGTCGCAAAGCACTGCAATATGAGTTACAGCGGTTTTTCGAGGCTGTTTAACAAATATATGCAAAAGCGATTTGTGGAATATCTTGCCGAATTGCGCATTTCCAAGGCGCGCCAGCGACTGGCAACCACTGCCGACTCCATCACGGACATTGCTATGCAGACCGGCTATACGACAACAAGCTATTTTATTCAGCAGTTTAAGGAATACAACGGTATTACGCCGAAACAATTCCGTGAAAACTTTAATATGAAATAAAAAAGTCCCTCAGGGGCTTTTTTGTATTGTATCTTCTAAAATAAGCTGCGTTCTCCAGGTTTCAATTTTTTCCGTATCCAGTCTACAGCGCACTGTATACAACACACTGAGCACCGCCCCAGCACACAGCACGAGCACAAGCAAAAGCAGAATTGGTTTTAAGCGCACGGTTATATAAATCGGTTTCAATATACATCACCCACTATCAGTATACGGCTTGACAAACACAGTTATGAACAGTTAAAATAGAGATATCAAATTTCAGAGGTGAATTATGGCTTACAGCGAAACCTTTATGCACGCTGCACTTGCAGAAGCAAAAAAAGCGATACAGCGCGGCGAAGCGCCCATCGGTGCTGTTGTTGTATATAAAAACGAAATCATCGGCTACGGCGCAAACACGCGCGAGACGGAAAATGCCATTTCCGGGCACGCGGAAATCAACGCCCTGCAAATGGCAGCAAAAAAGCTCGATAGCTGGCATTTGGACGGCTGCGACTTGTATGTAACGCTCGAGCCATGTCCAATGTGCGCCGGCGCTATCATTCAAAGCCACATCCGCAATCTGTACTTCGGTGCACGCGACGAAAAAGCCGGCGCCTGCGGTTCGGCAACTGACTTATTTCTTCCCGGCATGTTCAATCACGACACAGTTGTATTTGGCGGCGTATGCCAAGATGAATGCAAAACTCTTCTGCAAAGCTTTTTCAAAGAATTAAGAAAATTAAAAGACTGACACAACGTGTCAGTCTTTATCATTCCATATAGTTTGCATCCTCAAGCAAATCATCGCTTAAATATGCCGCAACGGCAAGCTTATCGCATCGCTCGTTGAATTCGTGTCCTGCATGCCCTTTGAGCCAATGGATAACCACATCGTGCTTATCCAAAAGCATCAATAGCTCCTCCCATAAATCCGGATTTTTTGCCGGTTTTTTGTCCTTTTTACGCCATCCGTTCTGCTGCCAGCTAATGGCCCATCCTTTTTCGATGGCCTCCGAGACATATTTTGAGTCGGTATACAGCTGCACCTTGCACGGTTCATTGAGTGCAGAAAGCCCGACAATCACGCCCATCAACTCCATACGATTGTTCGTGGTAGTGCGATATCCGGCACTCATCACCTTTTCGTGCCCTTTATACACCAAAATTGCACCGTAACCGCCCGGTCCGGGATTACCGCTGCAGGCACCATCCGTGTACAAATACACTTCCTTCATGCCTGTGCTCCTTCCAGCTCGTCTTCATCAAACGGCGCCTCAATAATCGCTTTTGCTTCTTCGTACTGTGCAGAGCTTACAAAAACATAGGTGCCCAAATTTGTTCCGCCGCAGTAAATCTTCGCAGCTGCACTGAAACCGCCAAATTTCTTAAAAGCCAAAATACCGCAGGATTTCAGAAGCGAAATCAAAACATCTGCCTCAAACTCATCGTTGCAGACAGTCAGGCAACAGCATTCAACTGCATCAATTGTTTCACGCAGATTCTGCAATTTCTCCTGAAGCAATTCTTTATTTTCATACACTGTAAAGCGATATAAAATACCGTCTTCTTCATTGACTTCGCCGACATCCGTCATCGTCCAGTTATCAAGCGCATCTAAGTTCACCATATAGGTATCAGCGTCAAATTCGCCGTCCACCTTCGTCACATACGCGTGGCTGCAATGCGGCAAAAATGCTTTATAAATGCTTTCACCACCAATAACAAACGCATCGTTTGCTTCCGGCAATGCCAGCACCTCGTCTATGCTGTGGCAAACTATTACGCCTTCCGGCGCATAGCTTGCATCGCGCGTGAGCACAATGTTCACTCTATCCTTCAGCGGCTTGCCGCCCGGCAGAGATTCAAGCGTTTTTCTGCCCATAATCACAGCGTGCCCCATTGTCTGCTCTTTAAAATATTTTAAATCACCGCGAAGACGCCACGGAATACCGCCGTCCTTGCCAATAGCAAAATTTTTATCTGCCGCAACAATCAGTTTCATAATATCACCTCAAATTGCAACCGGAATTCTACCGATTTTTTCACCGGTTTCATAGTTTTCAAGCACAAAATCCTCCACCGTAAAATCATAAAAATTCTTGATTTCCGGGTTAATTTTCAGCGTCGGTGCCGGATGCGGCTCGCGCGTAATCAGTTCTTCCACAATGGACATATGTCTGTCATAGATGTGCGCATCTGCGATTACGTGCACAAACTCGCCCGGCTCTAAATCAGACACCTGCGCAAACATCATTACAAGCGCAGCATACTGACATACATTCCAAGCGTTTGCCGCCAATACATCCTGCGAACGCTGATTTAAAATCGCATTAAGCTTTCCGTCTGCCACATTAAATGTCATCGAGTATGCACACGGATAAAGCGCCATTTCGGACAAATCCGCATGATTGTACAAATTCGTCATAATACGGCGGCTGGACGGGTTGTTCTTCAAATCGAAAAGTACACGATCTACCTGATCAAACTCGCCTTCCTTATATTTATGCTTCACGCCGAGCTGATAACCGTACGCCTTGCCTATGCTGCCGTTTTCATCTGCCCAGCTGTCCCAGATGTGCGTTGCCAAATCCTTGATGTTGTTCGACTTTTTCTGCCAAATCCAAAGAATTTCATCAATCGCACCCTTTAAGTTAATCGGGCGCAGGGTCAGAAGCGGAAATTCCTTTTGCAAATCATAGCGATTTACAACACAAAACTTCTTTCTTGTATATGCCGGCGTACCGTCCTCCCAATGCGGGCGAACCTTATCGTTACAATCCGTGCCGTTTTCTAAAATATCCTTACACATCCGGATAAAGATTTCATCCGTCATACTCATGGCAATTCCCTCTTTCATTCCATGGATTATTCAGCCGTAATTCTGTGGAATACCTTCTTGCCCTTCTTTACAACAATACCGTCACCTGCAAGGCGGGAAGCCTCAATCACAAGTGCAGCATCTGTTACCTTTTCGCCGTCAATGCTTAAGCCGCCCTGCTGCACAAGACGTCTGCCCTCTGCCTTAGACGGGATTAACTCTACCATTGCGAGAAGGTCCAAAATTGCAATACCGTCACCGATATCTGCAGCCTTCAATGCGGTAGCCGGCATATTCTGAGCATTACCGCCGCCAAAGATTGCCTCTGCAGCATCACGCACCTTGTCTGCCTCCGCCTGACCGTGTACAAGCTTTGTAACCTCGTACGCGAGCAGCTTCTTTGCTACATTTAATTCCTGACCTTCCAGCTTAGCAAGCTCGTTGATTTCTTCCATCGGAACGAAGGTCAACAGCTTCAAGCACTTAATAACATCCGCATCGTCCACATTTCTCCAGTACTGATAAAAATCGTACGGTGTGGTCTTTGCCGGGTCAAGCCATACAGCACCACTCTGGGTTTTACCCATCTTCTTGCCTTCGCTGTTGGTTAAGAGCGTAAAGGTCATACCGTAAACCTGCTTTTGATCCTTACGACGGCAAAGGTCAATACCGCCTAAGATGTTGCTCCACTGGTCATCACCGCCGAGCTCCATCTTACAATCATATTTGCGTGAGAGCATCAAGAAGTCATAGCTCTGCATGAGCATATAGTTAAACTCAAGGAACGAAAGACCCTTTTCGAGTCTTTGCTTAAAGCATTCTGCGGTCAGCATCTTGTTTACGGAGAAGCAAGCGCCGATGTCGCGCAAAAATTCTACGTAGTTTAAGTCTAAAAGCCAATCTGCATTGTTGACCATAATTGCCTTGTCGTCAGAAAAATCAACAACACTGGAAAGCTGCTTTTTAAAGCACTCACAGTTGTATTCGATGGTTTCCTTTGTCATCATCTGGCGCATATCGGTTCTGCCGGACGGGTCACCCACCATACCGGTACCGCCGCCAACGAGGGCAATCGGTCTATGGCCGGCAAGCTGCATATGGCGCATTACAACCATCTGCAAAAAGTGACCAACGTGCAGACTGTCTGCCGTCGGGTCAAAGCCAATATAGAATGTCACCTTCTCTTTACCGAGAAGCTCTCTGATTTCTGCTTCGTGTGTTGTTTGTGCAATGAGACCACGCTCTAAAAGCACGTCAAAAACATTTCTTTCACTCATGTTTATCAACTCCATTTAGTTTTTCAATATTTCAAATGAATAAATTTTACCATAAAAATATAGAAAAATCAACCTTTCGGGCATTTTTATTTTTCTGTCTCTTCCCTTTTCACAATTTCTGTGATAAAATACTTTGCAGGTGATGCAAAATGAAGGAAAAAATTTATAC
>JAFQPV010000258.1 GCA_017411585.1 Clostridia bacterium
ACACGGCACAGGTTGCCGACTGCAACTACGCCGGACGGGATGTCCTTTGTGACCACGCTTCCTGCGCCGATAACCGTATTATCACCGATTGTAACCCCGGGCAAAAGCACTGCGCCTGCACCAATCCAGCAATTTTTACCGATTCTGACCAGTGCATTGTACTGATACCCCTGTGCGCGCAGCTCTGGTAAAATCGGATGTGCGCCGGTCGCAATCGTAACATTCGGTCCAAACATCGTAAAGTCCCCCACATAAATATGCGTGTCGTCCACGAGTGTTAAGTTAAAATTCGCATAGACATTTTTCCGAAATGCACATGCTTACCGCCCCAGTTTGCCCGTAGCGGCGGCTCGATATAGCAGCCTTCGCCGATTTCGGCAAACATTTCTTTTAAAAGCGCTTTTCGTTTCGCAAACTCCGAGGGGCGCGTCTGATTAAAATCGTACAGCTTTTCAAGGCAAGCAAACTGCTGTTTAATAATTCCCTCGTCGCCCGGAAGATACAATTCTCCGGAATGTAATTTTTCATATTCGCTCATAGTTATCTCCCCTCGAAGCTCATTTTTATTTCAGTTTTTCATATCCTTAAGCAATTCTCTTGCACCGTCGATAATTCTTTCGCCTACGCCCGCTTTAAACTTAGACGAGCGTGCCTCATAGCCGCCCTCGGCATAAGCGGACTCTACCGGAAAATAGCCGTTATGCCCGTTAACAAGCTAGCACACCAGTACAATTTCCCAGCCCGGTGTTCTCTTAATTTCCATACTGATGCCCGTAAACGGCTCGCCCGGGATACCCACCATGGCAATTTCACTGAGTTTTAAACCGGTCAAGCCCATTTCAAAATATTCCGGTCCGTTTGCAAGCTTGCACATTCTCGCCGACTCGGCAACCACCGTTGTAAGCTCCATTGCTTCAAACGGGATTTCGCTGTCGCGTCCCTCTTCGTGCAGCTGATTATATTTGCGCGCCAACACAAGCTCCTCCGGCGTCGGTACATTTGCCGGCACCTGGATTGTCTTGTGGAAAATGTCAATGTCATCTACATCCACATGTTTTACCTTGTCATACACCTGCAAAACCGTGCCCGCCATTGCTCTGCCGACAAATCTTGCCATACCAGGACTCTTCATTTCGTTGTCAAAGCTGATTTCCGTATCGTTCATATCGCCGTCCTTCGGGTGCACATTTGTGCTGCCGACATCGCCTTGCGCACCTGTAATGAACATACACTTTGTACCGTCGAGCGCTTTTGCAACGGTTCTGCGCATCCAGCCCGGCCAGTCCGGCGAAATCAGCTCACCGTTGACAGTATCGGCGTGCACGCCGTAGTTTACAAGCACAATGCTGTCCGCACCGTCGCGGTCAATGCGCACAACATTGACTCTTTCATCAATTTCACCAATCGGATGGTCGATGTTCGGGTCGTCCACCGGCGGGCAGGTCATCGTAGAGCCGTCCTTCATTTTATAGCGTCTGATGTAGGCAACTCTGTCAGCTACGCGACCTATGCCGTAGCCGACCTTGGCATCCCTCAAGTTCTCCGATGCCATTTTTACGGCATCGGCAATTCTCGATTTCAAAAACGCAAAATATGTATCAATCTCTTCTTCAGTGGTTTCAAACAAGGAATTCGGCGTCAGTACGGGACCCGTGTGCGTGTGAATGGTGGAGATAAAAATGCTGCTGGCATCAACACCGCTGCGCGCCTCCACCGCCACTTTGATTTCATCTGCCTGCTCTACGGTGAGCGAGCAAACATCCACACTGATTACGGCAATTCTTTTTTTGCCGCACTCAAGCACGATGGCGCTTGTTTCAAGATCGTGCAAAAAACCTTTCACATGTCTCGGTACATAATACCCCATCACACCAAAGCCCATTTTGGGGTTTATATTGCATACTGCATAACCAACCCTCAAACTCATTTTTATATCTCTCCATTTGTTAATTTATACTTA
>JAFQPV010000259.1 GCA_017411585.1 Clostridia bacterium
ACCGCGCGCCTTCGCAAACTCCACCCACTTTGCAAAATGCTTCGGTGCAATCGCGTCACGGTCGACAAACTCGCCGTCCTCGAAAATCGCATAGCAAGCATGTAGATTTAATTTTTTTGTGCCCGGCATTAAGCTGATTGCTTTGTCCATATCTGCCATCAGCTGCTCCGGTGTAGTTGCCTTGCCCGGATAGTTACCGGTTGTCTGAATACCGCCGGTAAGCGGACCTTCGTGGTCGAAGCCGATAACATCATCGCCCTGCCAGCAATGCAGGGATACCGGGATAGATTTCAATTTTGCAATCGCGGCATCTGTATCGACCCCGATTTTTTTATAAAGCTCTCTTGCACTTTCGTAGCTCATAAGATTCCCTCCAAAACATAATCTTCTATTTTAGTATAGCGCAAACTTTCAAGAAGGTAAAGAACGATATTTTACAAAAATAGGACCATATTTTCCAAGTCGGAAAATATGGTCACAATCGAATCTTTTCATCATCTTTATGCAATTTGCGGTATTCGTACGGCGACATCTTGAATCGCGCGCGAAATGCGTGATAAAAATACGTACTGTTTTCATAGCCGACCGCCTGCATAATTTCCTGCACAGTCATATCCGTTTCGAGCAAATACACCAAGGTTTGACGGAAACGCTGTCGCAGTACAAGGTCTAAAAACCGCGCCCCCGTGCGTTTTTTAATAATTTTACTCATGGAGGAAACCGAATGATGCATTCTTTCGGCAAACACCGTCAAGCTCGCATCGCGGTAATGATTTCGAATATACTGCAGCGCAGCAGATACAAGTAAATCCTCATAATCCTGTGCAGAATCCGCACCAATGGTATTCATATTATTGGACAAGTGCAGAAAAATCAGTCCCATTGTCACCTGGTTAATCGTATCATCACTACGTGCATCCGACAAAAGAGACTCTGTAATATTTTCCATCAAATTCTCAATTGCGCGGTTACCGCCGCAATGAAAATGCAAATACTGCGGCGCACCGGAATCAAGCGCAAGCGCACCAACCAAAAATTCCTCCAAAGCACCGCCGCCATCCTTTTTAAGCATCACAAGCGGCGTGTCAAAAAATGCCGGCAGAATGATAAAATTCAAACCAATATCATTTTCGGATGCTTTTTTCACCGCATGCTTGACATGCTGATTCATAAACAGCAAATCTCCGCTGTGCATTGTAATTTCGCGCCCGTCAATCACGTGCGTTATCGTACCGCTGCACACATACATCAATTCTACATAGTTATGCCCGTGCACCGGAAAATCCGTAAAGCGCGCGTGTGGGCGCACAGTGATATAATTACCGATGGATAACAGCTTTTCCGACTCTACCTCAAAAGCGGCATGGTCGGTATAAAGGCGCCAGTCAATACTTCTGCCTTCTAAAAAAGATTGCTCCTCGGGCGAAATTTCCCGAAGCGCACAAAGTAAAGATTCCCGCACACACGCCACCTCCTTTTTCTATTTAAATAATAATAGAAAAAAGGGGCTTTTGTCAAGAAAAGTTATTTCTTCTTTTTTCGGTGCTTACTTCTTTTTTCCGGCGCTAATTTTCCGACAAGACCGCCAAGCCCACCCGTCAAAATACCGATAAGCATAAACACGGCAGTGCGCACCGAAAAATTAAACTCTGCAAACATAGACAGCGCACATATGTATAAAATCACATAATACAGCAGCCCCACAACTGCACCGAATAGGAACCCCCGCGCCCCCTTCGACACAATTCGTACACTAAAAAACAAAAACAGCAAGGAAATCCCCGTAGCGATCGGCGCAAGAAAACCATCTCCAATGTCACCGAAATATGCAACTGCCGCCAAAAGCAACAACATCGCCAGGGTCATACCGAAAGCAAGTGCCAGTCCCACCAATACCGGAAGCACATTCTTTTTTAGTTCCGGCGCGAAAGCTGTTTCATTCTGTACAGTATTTGACATAAAAAAACCTCCGAATCCAGTGTTTATTACTACTGTATTCGGAGATTTACTTATTTATTCTTCTGTCTGCGGCTCTTCAACAACCGGCTCAGCGGATTGCTTAACTTCTGCCTTCTTTACAACATCACGCACTGCCCACTTTGTAATGCGAAGTACGCTCTGCTCATTTACATTACCTACCTTGCCGCTACGGAGCAAAATTTCTTCTTCCTTTACATCCTCAATTTTACCCATAATGCCACCGATGGTTGTGATTACATCACCTTTCTTCAGCTCTGCAAGCATCAATTTGGTTTCCTTTTCCTTCTTCTTCTGCGGACGAATCATTACAAAATACATAACTGCAAACAGTATAACGATCCAAAGAATACCGCCAATATCCTGAATACCCATGTTTCGTACTCCTTCCTGCCGTTCTACGGCACCATTATTTCTATGCTATACACATATTGCTATAATTATACAATAGTTTTTCTTGTTTTGCAAGGGAAAAATCGAAAAAAGGCAACGCATACAAATTGACAGATTTACATTTGCTGTGCTACAATACAAATAGCAACTGTAAGGGGGAAACACACATGAAAAGAATTCTATGCATTCTTTGTGCTACACTGCTTTTATTTGGCAATATTGCACACGCGACAGACTACAAATATTTCACCTCCGGTGATATTTATAACGACGCCGCAATTGACGGAAGCAGCATTACAAAGCTCGGCACAAACTACTATGCAACCGATGAACACGGCTATCTGTACAAATCCAAGCTTTTTTCGCACTGGAGTCCGATCACCAGTGCACCTGCGGGTTGCAGACTCATATCCAATCGCCGTTGGGACATGGACCGGTTTTTTGTTTATGTTCCCGGTACACTCTATGTAACCTACGACGGCGAAATTTTCCACAACATTGAAAGCTTTGCGCAAGATGCCGTAGTTCGTTACACCTGTGGCCTGTATACCTCGATGCAAAAAGCGGAAAACGGTTTTTTGCTGCGCTACAGCTTCGACGGTGAAATCTGGTTTGATTTCCCAAAGCCTTTAACCAACTCTGCACTTTGGGTAATGCGCGTAAACGATGAAAACATCATTTTAAACGACCTTGCTACAGTAGACGGTGTTTGTCAGGTAGTGCTTTCCAAATCCGCTCCCCAAAGCTGCCTTTACTACAGTGGTCTTGTATACGAGTTTGGAAATGATAGTTTTATTGATAATCCGACATATACCGGCGCTGAGCTTGTCTATGCAGATAAAACCTTGCAAAATCACTTTTTATATGTATACCGCACAGATTTAGGCTCAACCTATAAATATGAAATCGTTCGTGTAACGGAAAGCAGAGCCTTGAAAAACGCGAGCGCCGTTATCGCAAGCAAGGCTTTGGAACTGTATATAGAAAATGACACTCTGTGCTTCGCACAAAACGGTGAAAGTACAAACCTTATAAATGTCGGTGATCAATTCTGGCATCAGGTCTCTGACGACATCGCATTTCCGCTGCTGCGCAGCGCGCACGATTTGTCCTTCGGACAATTCTTTGATGCTGGATATTCCAAAAACTATTATTTGCAAAATGGCAAGAACTACAATATAGAAACAGATGGTGTGGAAGTGAATCTGCACGGTAGCTTTCTCGCCTTTGACAGCGCGCCGCAAATTGTAAACGGTCGTACAATGGTGCCGTTACGCGCAATTGCCGAAGCCCTCGGTTGCGTAATCAGCTATAATGCGCAATCCCAGCAAATTCAAATTGACAAAGACGGGTTTACGCTGTATATGACCATCGGCTCCCAAGTTGCACATAAATATTGGCCCGACGGCGTATCTGCAGAAATCATTTTAGATGCTGCGCCAATAATTGCCAAAGGCCGCACCCTTGTCCCGCTTCGATTCATCAGCGAAAACTTAAACATCTCCACATCTTGGGACAGTGCATATATGACAGCAAATCTGAATTAATACATACAAAAAACGACTCTTCCGAGTCGTGTTTTTTATGTATATTTTAAATTTAT
>JAFQPV010000260.1 GCA_017411585.1 Clostridia bacterium
AAATATTGAACACTTCAGGGTCGGCCTTTTCAATTTCATCTAAAAGAATAATCGAATACGGTTTTCTGCGGATTTTTTCCGTAAGCTGACCTGCATCGTCATAGCCGACATATCCCGGCGGCGCGCCGATGAGTTTTGCAACGGAGTGGCGCTCGGAGTATTCGCTCATGTCGAGGCGAATTACAGCTTCTTCGCTGTCAAACATTGCTTCGGCAAGTGCTTTTACAAGCTCGGTCTTACCCACACCGGTTGGTCCGACAAAGATAAAGGAAACCGGGCGTTTTTTCTTGGAAAGACCTGCTCTGCCGCGGCGAATCGCGCGACTGATGCTTTCAACAGCCTTTTCCTGACCGATGATTCTTTCGTGCAGTCGATTTTCGAGCTGCAGTAGCTTTTGGGCTTCCGCTTCTGTAATGCGTTGCATCGGAATTTTGGTCCACGCTTCGATTACGGCGGCGATGTCGTCTTCGGTAATTGGTACATTTTCGCATTTTGCGGAAAGCGCATCGATTTTTTCTTTTAACTGGAATTCGCGCGCCTTTAATTCGGCGGCTTTTTGGTAATCGTCAATGGAGTCCGTAGATACTGCGGATTCCTTCTCCTCAAGCACGGCATTTAATTCGCTGCGCAGCACTTCCAGCTCTGCAAGTGCTGTATTGTTAAGATTTGCACGCGCGCCAGCTTCGTCGATTAAGTCGATTGCTTTATCCGGCAGAAAACGCTCTGTAATATAGCGCTCTGCGTTGCGTACGGCAAACTCTATAATCTCTTTCGAGATAGAAACCTTATGATACTGCTCATAATAATCCTTGATGCCGTATAAAATTTCAATGCTGTCCTCAATGGATGGTTCATCGACAATTACAGTTTGGAAACGGCGTTCAAGTGCACTGTCTTTTTCAATGTGCTTGCGGTACTCTGTCAGCGTTGTTGCGCCGAGCACCTGAATCTCACCGCGGGCGAGGGAAGGTTTTAAGATATTGCCTGCACTCATTGCCCCGTCAGCGTCGCCTGCACCGACGATATTGTGCAGCTCATCAATCACCAAGATGATGTTGCCGAGCTTTTTTGCCTCTTCAATCAAAGCTTTTAAACGCGATTCAAACTGTCCGCGGAATTGTGTACCTGCAACAAGGGCAGTGAAGTCAATCAAATATACTTCCTTGTTGTACATTTTCACCGGGACTTTCTTTTCGTGAATGCGAAGGGCAAGACCTTCGGCAATTGCTGTTTTGCCGACACCCGGCTCACCGAGCAGTACGGGATTATTTTTGGTGCGTCGGTTTAATATTTGTACAACGCGGTCAATTTCCAATTCTCTGCCAATGACGCGGTCAACGCCGCCGGCAGCTGCCTTTGCTGTTAGATTTGTACCGTACGTATCGAGCAACTATTTCTTTTTTTGCTTCGGCGGTTCTTTGGTCTGCGTGCGCGCACCACCGGATTTGGATTGCGACTCCGTCGGTTCCGGTGCATTGTCCTCGCTTTTTGGTGCAGGCTTCGGGAAGTTGCCGAACATTTTTGCAAATGCCGACAACGGAGAACTGCCATCAATAGCATCTAATTCCATTTCCGGCATACCGTCTTCACCCTCCATACCCTCAAGCATTACGTTTAATTCGTCATTGAGCGCACTGATGTCCTCGTCGTTGATGCCCATTTGTTCTACAAATTTATTAATCGGCGCGATGCCCATTGCCTTTGCGCATGCAAGGCACAAGCCTTCATTTGTCTGCTTGTCGCCTTCCAGCTTGGTAATGAAAATCACTGCCTGGTTTTTGTTGCATCTGCTGCATAACATATTTACTCACATCCTTGGCAAGTATTGTACCATATCCGCAGGCGTAAGACAATCTTTTCAACAGAATTATTCATAAAAAATTAAAATTACTTTTCGGAATGTGTTTTTATATATTCGTCTGCAAAAATCAAATCATCAATATCTTTGTGCTTCTTGCTTTCGTTTGTCTCTTTGCAGTTTTTTTGGTTTTTAGTGTTCTTTGTTGTTTGTTTTTTCTTTTTTTCGTCCATTTGCTCACCTCCGCGTGTAATGAATATCGCATTTTACAGTATATGCAACCGATACTTGCAAAATACCTGCCCATTCGCCCAAAGGGACGGTGAGCAGGTATTTGTAGGGAATGTCTACATATATTTTTTCATGTGTGCGATTGCGCTTTTTTCCAGGCGGGACACCTGTGCTTGACTGATGCCGATTTCGTCGGCAACCTCCATTTGTGTTTTGCCTTGGAAAAACCGCAGATTTAAAATGAACTTTTCGCGCTCGCCCAGGCGGCGCATTGCCTCGCTTAAATCAATCTGGTCGAGCCAAATGTCATCGCAGTTTTTTTCGTCGCGCACCTGGTCCATAACGTACAGTGCATCGCCGCCGTCGTGATAAATCGGTTGTGACAGGGAAATCGGATCGGTGATGGCATCGAGCGCAAGCACGATGTCTGCTGCATCACATTCAATTTCCTTTGCGATTTCTTCGATTGTGGGTTCTTTGCCTTTTTTTGCAGTTAGTTTTTCCTTTGCCTGCAATGCCTTATAGGCAATATCACGAAGTGAACGGCTGACGCGGATTGCATTGTTGTCGCGCAGATGGCGGCGCACTTCTCCGATAATCATTGGTACGGCATATGTGGAAAATTTCACCATATAATCTAAATTGAAATTATCAATCGCCTTAATGAGCCCGATACAACCGATTTGAAACAAGTCATCCATATTTTCGCCGCGGTTTGCAAAACGCTGAATTACGCTGAGAACCAGTCTGAGATTCCCTTCAATAAATTCTTCGCGTGCGTTTTGGTCACCGGCTTTAATTCTTTGCAAAAGCTCCAGCTTTTTTTCTGCACTTAAGTTTGGCAGTTTTGCTGTATTTACACCGCAGATTTCCACTTTGTTGAACATATGCTTCCCTCCAAATCTGTTATGTAGCGGTGCAAAGACGTGTATGTATTTTGAACAGAAATTTGCCTGATTATGCTAAGAAAGCTTTAAAATTTCTTTTTTTAAACGCAAAATGATTTTCTTTTCCAACCGAGAAATGTAGGATTGCGAAATGCCCAGCAAATCCGCAACCTCCTTTTGCGTGCGTTCGTCTGTGCCGTTTAAACCGAAACGCATCGTCATAATCTGTTGTTCGCGCTTGCCCAGCTTGCTCATAGCAT